>WJOQ01000174.1 GCA_009618505.1 Clostridia bacterium
GGGCGGGTACCATATGCTTGTTAGGAGTGAGTCTAGCTTTAGCACAGCAGGCCTGGGATACTCTACAGGAATATGAAAAAGCTACCGGAAACAAAATTGAGAAATTTAGCGAGTCCCCCATGCTCAGGACAAAGGTTGCCGCAGGAGAACTTCCATCTGTGGAAGAACGACTTCCCGAGGAACCCCAGATAATTGAGCTATTGGAGGAGGTTGGTCAGTACGGTGGAACGATGTATTTGATCAGCGTAGCCGGAGAAGGCTCCGAAATTGAGGCTTCAATAAGGAACATAGGAGGAGTAACTTATGAGAATAAAATAATTCCCTCTGTAGCTAAAGGCTGGGATTTATCAGATGATTATAAGACGCTCACCTTATACCTAAGGAAAGGAATGAAGTGGTCGGACGGTGAACCCTTTACTGCTGATGATATTCTCTTTTGGTATCAGGATATAATTTTAAATGACGAGCTTACCCCAACTAAACCGGAAAAGTGGTCTCCTGGTGGAGAGCCAATGAAAGCGACGAAGATAGATGATTATACGGTCCGGTTTGAATTTAGTTTGCCTTACCCATCTGCAAGTGAGGTAGTGTACTCTATGCCAGCTTTCTCCCCTAAACATTATCTTAAAAGATATCATATAAAGTATAATCCCGATGCAGGGGAAATAGCAAAAAAAGAAGGATACGACAACTGGTGGGAATCTTTTGGATTTCACACTACAATCACTGGCGGCCGGCCGGAAGATGTTAATCTTCCCGCTCTTACCCCTTGGGTATTTACAGAAATGGATGCTGGTCAAAACACTTATTGGGAAAGGAATCCCTATTATTGGAGGGTAGATACCGCTGGAAATCAGCTTCCTTATATTGATAAGCTGATGAGTATGAATGTAGCAAATCCTGAGGTAGTTGCTATGAAATCGATGAGTGGAGAAGTTGAGTCTAGCGTTGTGATGTTAAATTTCTCCGACTATCCCATTTACAAGAAGAATGAGGAAAAGGGAGGTTACAAGGTTTATTTATTCCCTGATGGAGGAGCATCAACGAGTCTCTCATATTCTTTTAATTACACTCATAAGGATCCCGTTTTAAGAAAGATTTTCAATGATATCCGTTTCAGGCAGGCTACATCTTTGGCTATCAACCGCGAGGAAATAAGCAAAACTGTATTTTATGGGAAAGTTTCTCCCTGGACTGCGCCGGTCACCCCTGACTGGGCCGGTTTCGAAGATTGGATGGGTACGTACTATGCCGAATACAATCCTCAAAAGGCGAATGAGCTTTTAGATGAGATGGGTCTTAAATGGGATAAAGGTCGTCAATACCGTCTAATGTCTGATGGTAAAACCCTATCCTTAGTTGGTGAATATTGTCTTCAGTGGCTCGGAGCGTATCCAGGCAAAATCGCAGAGTTAACCAAAGAGTACTGGGAAAAGATTGGAATTAAGCTGACTGTTAAGCAGGTGACAGAGGATCTCCAGATGGAACGAATGGGAGCAAATGAGCATGATCTATGCCTCTGGAATTGTGATGGGTCTGGTGAACTTCAGGCACATACTAATTACCCTATAAGGTTGATGCCTCCCTGGCACTGGGCTGATATACCCATGGGTGGTCCAGAATGGCGCAGGTGGTATGATACAAAGGGAAAGGAAGGTGAGGAACCTCCACAGGAGATAAGAAAGATATTTAATCTTGCTGATGAATGGTTAAATGTTGCTTATGGAACAGAAAAATATGTAAAGCTGGCTAATGAGCTTATCACCCTGAATGTCAAAGGTTTTTATCTTATTGGTATGGTTGAAAGCTCTCCGCGGCCAGTAATAAGAAAGAATGGTCTTAGAAATGCACGGAGAGAGGGAGGTCAATTCAGGCCAGGATTGGGGGCTTACATGACAGACCAGTGGTTTTTTGAGAAATGAGTGCGGATAAAAAGAGCCCTGCCCAATTTTTTGGCAGGGCTCTTTTTAATGAAAAACAGCAATAAGTTAACTTTTAGTGACATCATCCCCATCCGCAAGGGGTGGGGCTTCCTGGCAAATCTTGTCAATAGGCAACGTCGAAAAATTGTAGAATCTTTCCAATGATTACCTTACAGTTGTCCTTTAAAGTATGAGCTAATCATCATTTCTGAAAAGGGAGCTTAAATATGTTATCCTACCTTATTCGCCGCTTTGTTTATATGTTCATTATTTTATGGGTACTATCAGTAGTCTCTTTTACCATCATTCAACTTCCTCCCGGTGACTTTTTAAGCTCTTATGTGATGCGATTGGCACGCAGTGGGCAACCAGTTGATAGGGCACAACTTGCCTCACTGAGGAAGCGATATGGCCTGGATTTGCCAGTATACGCCCAATACTTTAAGTGGATATGGAAGATGCTCCATGGGGACTTAGGAAGGTCTTTTCAGTTGAATAAGCCCGTAAGTAAGTTAATAGCTGAGCGATTGCCCTTCACTATGACATTATCTCTTTTTACCCTTGTCTTTGTCTATGCAGTAGCCATACCCATAGGGATTTACTCAGCTACTCATCAGTATTCTGTTGGCGATTATGCCTCTACTACTATTGGCTTTGTGGGTTTAGCTACTCCAAACTTTCTTTTAGCACTGATACTAATGTTTCTCTTCTTTAAATATTTTGGTCTGAGCGTAGGTGGCCTTTTCTCACCTGAATATATATGGGCACCCTGGAGTATAGGCAAATTTATCGATATGTTAAAGCACCTTCCCATTCCCATAATTGTCATCGGTACAGCTGGTACAGCTGGGCTCATTCGTGTTATGCGGGGCTGTTTATTGGATGAGCTTAGAAAGCAATATGTCATTACCGCCCGGGCTAAAGGGGTTGAGGAAAGAGCTCTTTTATTTAAGTATCCGGTAAGGATGGCTATCAACCCTATAGTTAGCACCATAGGTTGGATGCTCCCTGCCATTTTTTCGGGGGAGACCATTACGGCTATAGTTCTGAGTTTACCTACAACAGGACCACTTCTTTTCAGCGCATTAATGGCTGAGGACATGTTCTTAGCCGCAAGCATCCTTATGATCTTAGGCTTTTTAACTGTAATAGGAACTTTTCTTTCCGATATATTATTAATCTGGATAGACCCTCGCATTCGCTACGAAAAAAGGGGATAAAGGATGAAGAAGAAAGGCGAGATTAGCGCTGAAGAAAAATATTATATAGCCTCACAATGGCAGCTTATGTGGCGAAAGTTTAGAAAACATAAGCTGGCAATTGTGGGAGGCGGGATACTGACTATTTTTTACATTTTAGCCATATTCTGTGAATTTTTTTCTCCTTACGATATATACAAGCGTTATCCAGATTATATTTACATGCCTCCACAAAGAATACACCTTTTTGATGAAAAAGGAGTTTTTCATCTTCGTCCCTTTGTCTATGGGATAAAGCAAGAGACGGATCCGATAACCTGGGAGACAAAATTCACTGAGGATAAAACTAACAAATACCCCATTTACTTTTTTGTCCATGGCGATGAGTATAAACTATGGAATCTATTTCCTACAGATATTCATCTTTTTGGAGTAGAAAAGCCGGGGACAATATTTTTCTTTGGAACCGAGGATATGGGTAGAGACCTTTTTTCCCGCAATCTCTACGCTGCTCGTATTTCTTTGTCCGTAGGATTAGTAGGAGTAGCTCTTATCTTCATCATCGGAATTATATTAGGAGGAATCTCAGGATACTATGGTGGAGTCTCTGATATGATCATCCAAAGAGCTATAGAATTTCTAATTTCAATTCCAACTATTCCCCTCTGGATGGCCTTGGCCGCAGCTCTACCTAAAGATTGGCCAATGATTAAGGTTTACTTTGGAATTACTGTTATCCTTTCCCTGGTGGGATGGGGTGGTCTGGCTCGAGTAGTAAGGGGAAAGCTGCTAGAATTAAGAGAGGAGGATTTTGCTATGGCGGCAAAGATTGCCGGGGCAAAGGAGGGGAGAGTAATAATAAGACATCTTCTTCCCTCGTTTTCAAGCTACCTTATAGTAAGCCTAACCTTATCTATCCCGGGTATGATCTTGGGAGAGACTGCCTTAAGCTTTCTTGGTTTAGGCCTTCGTCCGCCTGCAGTTAGTTGGGGAGTTTTGTTGCATAAAGCTCAAAATATTCGCACTGTTGCCCTGTATCCCTGGCTTTTCATTCCTGCTCTTTTTGTCATCACCACCGTCCTCGCCTTTAACTTCCTAGGGGATGGCCTGCGTGATGCGGCTGACCCTTATAAATGAAGTCTTGTTTGACTGGTTGAGGGGTTAAATTAACTTTGATGGGAAGGAGGCTTAGGTCTAAATAGGATGTTACGGGAATAAAAAGATTTATACACCTAATCTTGATGCCTTTGTTTTCCCCGGGTTCTCTCAGTCAGATCCCAGGGTCGGCTCATCCAGAAACCAGCACCAGAGTTAGAGAACACAAGAAAAGCGATGTAGCAATCACCTTCAAGGGAGATATGTTTGAAGTAGCTGGTGCCGATTTTCTGCTTTGTCTTCTCCAGAATCGGCAAACAATCAAACTTCATGTATTTATTGACCGGTCGGTATTGGAGATATACGTTAATGACCGCGAGGTGGTAACCCGCGTGGTTGACACTGATACCAGTGGGTGGGATGTAGAAATATTTGCGAATCATGGAGGCATAGGAGTTGTGACACTCGATATATGGGAGGTGGAATCAATCTGGCGATGAATCAAAATGAGTCTTTTCCGAGGCCTGAATATCCCAGACCTCAAATGGTAAGGAAAGGGTGGTTGAACCTGAATGGGCGATGGGAGTTTGAGTTAGATCCGGGCCTTTCGGGAGAGGAAAGGCATTTTCAGCTTGCAAAACCATTTAGCAGAACCATTATAGTTCCATTCTGCCCTGAAAGTTCACTTTCGGGAATTGGCGAGAAGGACTTTATACCCTGTATCTGGTATCGACGAAGCTTCGTTCTCCCAGAAGAATGGAAAGGTAGGCGAGTTCTCCTTCATTTTGGCGCGGTGGACTATGAGGCGAACGTGTGGGTCAACGGAAGATTGGCGGGCACTCATCGTGGGGGTTATTCTTCCTTCTTTCTTGAGATAACTCATTTTTTGAAAAAAGGAAAAAATTATATCGTTGTCCGGGCAGTGGATGATACTCGAAGTAGCCTCCAGCCCAGCGGTAAACAGTCCACAAAGTTTGAATCGTACGGCTGCTATTACAGCCGTGTTACAGGAATCTGGCAGACTGTATGGTTAGAAGCAGTTCCTTCTACCTATCTTCGCTGGTTTCGCCTCTATCCGGATCCTGCCCAGGGAAAGTTGACTGTTCATGCTGGCGTAGGCGGAGACGCTGAGAGATTTGTCCTACGCAGCAGGGTCTTTGCTTCGGGCAAAAAGGTGGGGGAAGAAAGTGCATCTGCCTGCGACCCCACCGCCTCTACTATTAAGCTTTCGGAGGTTCATCTATGGGAGCCGAAAGACCCATTTCTTTATGAGCTTGAGTTTTCGCTCGAAAAGGACGGAAACCAGGTTGACCTGGTAAAGAGCTATTTTGGCTTGCGCAAGGTTCACCTTCAAGGGAAAAAGGTCCTCATAAATAATAAGCCGGTCTTTCAGAGGCTGGTTCTTGATCAGGGATATTATCCTGATGGCATTTACACCGCTCCCACTGATGAGGCTCTAAAGAGAGACATCCAATTCTCTATGAAGATGGGATTTAACGGGGCACGTCTTCACGAGAAAGTGTTCGAGCCCCGTTTTATCTACTGGGCGGATCGCCTGGGTTACCTTGTCTGGGGTGAATATCCAAATTGGGGATTAGACCATAGCCATCCTGCAGTTTTGGAGAGAGTGCTAGCCGAATGGATTGAGGTCCTTGAAAGGGATTTCAATCACCCTTCAATTATTGGTTGGTGTCCATTCAATGAAACGCCACAAAATCAAGACCCTGAACTTATCCGGATTATTTACCAAACTACAAAATTAATAGATCCTACACGTCCAGTAATTGACACCAGCGGTTATCACCATATAGAGACCGATATCTACGACTGTCACAACTACGAACAGGACCCGGAAAAATTTATCGCTTTATTTAAAACATTTAAGAAAGATAAAGAACCTTGGAGAAATAACCCTGAACATCAAACTCCCTATCAAGGTCAGCCTTATTTTGTTAGCGAATACGGGGGAACATGGTGGAATCCTTCACAAAAAGATGATAAAGCTTGGGGATATGGCAATAAAAAAAGACCCCGGACGAAGGAAGAATTCCTCGAGCGCTATGGAAAACTCACCGAAGCCCTATTATTTCATCCCAAGATTTCAGGATTCTGTTATACTCAACTTTATGATGTGGAACAAGAGGTTAATGGACTATATACCTATGATAGGCGCCCGAAATTTGACCCGGCTCCTATAAAAAAAATTAATTCTCAAAAAGCAACCATTGAGAGATAAAAATAAGGCCAGGGGGAGGTGAAAACCACTACCTTAGAAAGATAGACCTCATTAACTGACTAATTATACGAGGGAGAAGACTTTAGAATCAGGCAGAGATGGCTGGACGAATGGTCAGATTTCTGATGTTCCGGGGTAGCGACAGGAATAGTACCAGTTGTCTAGTAAAAAATTCCATAAAGGAGGATATCTATGTTATATAAACCATCCTGGAATTCACTCAAAACCCATATTACCCCTATATGGTTTCAGGATGCCAAATTCGGAATATATACCCATTGGGGGATATATTCGGTTCCGGCATGTGGCCCGAACGGTAGCTGGTATCCCTATAACATGTACCGCGAAGGGACGCCGCAATACGAACATCATGTTAAAACCTATGGACTCCCTTCCAAGTTTGGCTACAAAGACTTCATTCCTATATTCAAGGCAGAGAAGTTCGATCCGGATGAGTGGGCTGAGTTGTTCAAGGAAGCTGGTGCCCAGTTTGCCGGTCCTGTAGGCGAGCACCACGATGGTTTTAGTATGTGGGATAGCCAGGTCAATGAATGGAACGCGGCGAAGATGGGGCCGAAAAGGGATGTTGTAGGAGAGCTTGAAAAGGCTATCCGAAAACAGGATATGCGCTTCATGGTAGCGCTTCATCATGCCGCAAACTGGTGGTTCTATCCTCATTGGAAGAAAGAGTATGACACATCAGACCCGTGCTATGCTGGTCTATATGGTCCACCACATAATCTTGAATGGGCCCAGAATATGCCTGAATTAAAAGAAGGAAAAAACGAATGGCAACTGCAAGATAAGCCCAGCAAAGAGTTTCTTGATAAGTGGTTAGCCAAGATTCGGGAAGTCATCAATAAATATCAGCCCGACCTACTGTGGTTTGACTTTGGGCTTAATTTTGTACAGGAACATTACAAGAGGGAATTCCTTGCCTACTATTACAATAAGGCGAAAGAGTGGGGCAAGGAGATGGTTGTAACCTATAAGTGGCACAATCTTGTCCCTGGCAGCGGCGTCATAGACCTTGAGCTGGGGCGGTTTGATCATCTGACCTATCATGTCTGGATAACGGATACGACGGTGGATGATGGAGGCGGCTGGAGTTATTTACATGATGCCAAATACAAAACAGCAACTACCCTGGTGCACTATCTGGTGGACAATGTGAGTAAAAACGGTTTGATGCTTCTCAACGTAGGGCCCAAGCCCAACGGGGAGATACCGGAAGAAGCCAAAGAAATTCTTTTGAAGATGGGCAGGTGGCTCAAAGTAAATGGGGAGGCCATCTATGGTACCACACCCTGGATGGTATATGGGGAAGGGCCAACCAAGATGACCAAATCCGGAATGTTTAGCGAGGAGAAGGAGGTTCAGTACAGGTCAGAAGATATTCGGTTCACGGTGAAAGATGATACGCTTTATGCGACCTGTCTGGGCTGGCCGGGAGATGAGATAACCATCAAATCCTTGTCAGAGAAGCTCTACGATTCGGAGATAAAATCTGTGAAGATGCTGGGTGTTGATGAAGTACTGCCGTGGAAGATGACAAAAGAAAGCCTCAAGATCAAAACACCTACTAGAAAACCCTGCGACCATGCTTATGTGTTTAAAATTGAGAGAAAACGTCCATTTTGATTTTACTATTCACAAACAGGTGCCAGGAGAAGAAGGTTAAGGAGTTAAACTTATCAAAATTTGTGACTTTCCTGGTAAGCAAATTGATGAAATAGAAAGATTTCAGATTGCTAATCTTTTTGATAAAACAAACAGGAGGACGTAGAGTGAAGACATTTAACTATTTTCAACCAACAGATATCAGATTTGGATGTGGAAGGGTAAAAGAAGTTGGTGATGTTGTTGCTCAATTTGGAAAGCGTTGTCTTCTTGTGTCAAGGCCGGTATCTAATGTGCTTGAACCAGTAATGGAAAAAGTTAAGAAATCCCTTTCAGATGCCGGAGTAACTTTTATGCATTTTGACGGGGTAATACCTAATCCGACTACTGATATCGTAACTCTAGGAGCAGAATTGGCAAGATCACATAATGCGGACGTAGTTCTTGGAGTTGGTGGTGGATCCAGTATGGACACAGCAAAAGCTATAGCAGTTGAAGCATCTCATAGGGGAACTTCCTGGGACTACCTGTTTTTTCGAGAAACACAACCAACTGAGAAGACATTGCCCATCATTACTGTAACAACTACTTCTGGTACAGGTTCTCAGGTTACGCAGGTAGCAGTAATCACCAATCCAAAGGAAAAAAGAAAATCTGCAATCTATAATTCAGTTATATATCCCAGAGTTGGTATCATTGATCCTGAACTAATGCTAACAGTTCCTGAACATATTACAGCATCAACCGGTTTCGATGTATTTGCCCACTCTTTTGAAACTTATATCCATAAGAATGCTTCACCTTATACTGGGATATTGGCACTTGAAGCTATTCGGCTGGTAGCTGAATATTTATCCACTACAGTAAAGGATGGGTCAAATATCGAAGCAAGGTCAGCTTTGTCCTGGGCAGATACACTTGCCGGTCTGTCTATTGCTAATGCCGGCGTTACTCTACCTCATGGTATAGCAATGGCCATTGGAGGAAGTTGTCCACATATCATGCATGGTGAAGCTCTGGCAGCTGTTTACCCTGAATTTATGCGTTTTACCTACTGTAGTGCCATTCAGAAATTTGCCACACTGGCTCGTATTTTCGACAGTGACTTTACAGATACAACTGATGAAGCGGCTGCCAAAGAATCTTGTTCCATGATTGATGATTTTCTAAAAAAAATTGGAATGTATTTGAGTCTGAAAGGTTTAAAGGTTCCCGAAAATGAATTAGAAGAAATAGCTGATCATTCGATGGAGCTTCCAGATTATACCAACAACCCCCGCCTAGCAACTCGTGATGAGGTATTAAAAATACTTAGAAAGGCTTTTCGGCATTAAGATTCCCTTCCTTGTCAAACTCCATCTCTTCTAACTTGCCGATGATTTCAATATTATTTCTGCCCGTGAGTTCCTCTGTGAGCGCCTCCGAGATATAGACTTCATCAAGCTTTAACGTATTTTTAATTCTGACTACGCGTGCCTTTTCTGGCTCGACTCCCCAGCAGGTGTCGAGCGCTATTTCGATTGTCTCACGGTCATTATCTAAGGTAAGGGGGATTTTTCCTCTCATAATGAATCTCGCCGTCAATATGTTAACTAATGATTCTTCATAATTCATTTTCTTGAATAACTTTCTAGTGATGAAATCAGCCAGGCCCAGCCCAGCAGCGTTGCCGTGGGTTTCCTGGCTAAGGTCCAGGATGACGATTCTTTTTATCTGGGGAGAGGACGGTTCTTTTTCTCCCAGTATCATCATCCGACCAATAATGTTGGTATCCATGCCTGAACCACTTATGTTTTTTCCCATTTCTTCTACGATGAGAACATCTATTTTCTGACTGGGCAGGCTGGGCATTAACTCCTTAGCCTTCAATAAGAGCTTCTTTTCCTTTTCTTGAAACTCATCCCGTCCAATCGCTTTTATGAGGGCTGTTTCGTGATAAGCGTTTTCTACTATGGCAACTCCAAAGACGATAGGCATCTTTTCAGTAATCAAGCGAGCAGCTGCCGGAACTAAGTGATGAAGACCAGCAGCTCCTTTCCTATGGATACTGAGAGCTCCTTTATGTTTACCCAAACCAATCACCATAATTTTTGCTATGCCACTTTCAATTTCGTCATGAAAATCAGTGTGCGGTTTAACTCGGTTAATGGGAATGATGGCATCTGCCTGAGAGGCGTTCTTATCAAAATAGACGGGAAGACTATTATCCAAAATACCAATCTTGATTACCTCCATGGAGGAGACAATGGGAGCACCTACAGAGCGTTCGTTTATTCCATAGGATTCGAGGACTTTTTTTTGTCCTTCTGCTGTAGCTCCTCCGTGACTTCCCATAGCCGGGACAATGAAAGGTTTTGCCTCACATCTTTTCACCTCCCGGACTACCGCAGCCGCTACCTCCTTGATATTGGAAATCCCCCGACTTCCGACAGCTATAGCCACACGGGCTCCTGAAGGGAGTTTGTGAAGAAACTGGGCTACTTCTTTTTTTACTTCAGATGCGATATCAACACAAACAGGGCGGGGAAATTTTTGGCGAATCTTTATCATTTTGGGCATCTTAATTTCTTCTCTTACAGACATTTCCAATTCCTTTTTTATTGGTTATCGGTTAGTTTAATTACTTTTCCTTTTTCCAGGGAGGTAGTAGCGGCTAGGGTTAGTTTTAAGGTTTTTAAGGCGTCTGAGTAGGGTGATTTTATGATTTCAGGATTATTCTCTTTTATTGCTTTGATGAAAAGGTCGTTCTCTGACTGATAAGGGTCAATGGTCATCTTCACCTCTTCTTTTTTCCCATTGGTAATCTTCAAAAGATGGGAAGAAAGAAGAAGGTCGATTTTAAAGCCTTTTCCGATTAAGTTAATTCCCCAATCACGCCCATGGGAGAGAATACAGGCAGAGGAAATACTTCCTATGGCTCCATTTTCAAAGTGAAGATTCACGCAGGAGGTATCATCCAGGTCATAATTTTCTACATCTTCCATTAAGCCCTGGGACCTTTGCCCATAGACTTCATTTATTTCTCCCACTAAATATCTTGCCAGGTCAAATATGTGAGTAGTTTGTTCGACTATCTGGCCTCCTGATTCATTTTTGTTTCTCCACCAATAAACAGGACGCAGCGGGCAGAAGTAATAGCCTAAAATAAGGGCAGTTTTTCTTTTCTCAAGTTCTGTCTTGACTTTGTTTACTATGTCTGAATATCTATATACATATCCTACGCTGGAGATAATACTATTTTTCTCAATGGCTTCATTGATTTGGTATGCCTTTTTCAGGTTTAAGGCAAGTGGTTTTTCTATAAATAGGTTTATTTTCTTTTCGGCTGCCATAATTTCTTGCTCACCATGGGCAAAGGGAGGTAGGCAAATATATACAGCTTCCAATTCTTCTTTTTCTAACATCTCCCGGTAGTCAGTATAGCAGTTAGTTGCGAAGGTTCTGGCTACTCTTTCAGCTTCCTTTTTATGTACATCACAGACGGAGACAAGCCTGGTATCTTCTATTTTTGCTAGTTTCTCCATATGGCGGACAGCGATTCTTCCTGTGCCGATAAATCCAACTCTGACCTTCATATAAGCTCCCTTATTATTTAACGGTATAGGGATAGCAAAATATTTCTAAGGTTTTTATTAATTCATAAATAAGTATAGCATAATTATTTTAATTTATCAAATTTGAGTTTAGATGAGGCGCAGATTGACAGTAAGAATGGATATGATAGAATATTGATGATTTCTATAAAGAAAGTAGTTTGGTATAGGGATTTCCTTTTTAGACATAGAGCTGTGAAAATTTGCGTCCTAATTGAGTCGAATCGAGCAATGAAATCATCTGAGCAATTGAGTAAAATTGATGGCAAGACAAAGATAGCAGGAGTATTTGGCTATCCTGTGGAGCATTCTCTTTCTCCTCTATTTCATAATGCCGCCTTTGCTAGACTGGGGCTTAATTTTGTCTATCTTCCCTTTCCTGTAAAGCCAGAGGAGTTGAAGATAGCCGTCCAGTCCATAAAGTCTTTAAATATAGTAGGGATGAATGTGACTATTCCTCATAAAGAGAAGGTTTTGCCCTATCTTGATCAGATATCTCCTGAGGCAAAAGTAATAGGGGCGGTGAACACTATTCATAATAAGGAAGGCAAATTAATTGGCTATAATACAGACGGGGATGGATTTATTGTGTCATTAAAGAAGCAGGGAGGATTTGACCCCAAAGATAAGAATGTATTTTTACTGGGTGCAGGTGGAGCTGCTTATGCTATCTCTTTTGCTCTTATTAAAAGCGGTATAAAGAAACTAATTCTTGCCAATCGTACATATTCTAAGGGAAGGGCTCTTTTAGAGCATTTAAAGAAAATTTTTCAGGATAAGTGCCAGCTCTCTCTGGTTGAGTTTATTGAGAAAAATTCCTCTTTTGTAATGAGTGAGATTGACCTATTGATTAATGCTACTTCCGTAGGTATGCATTCAGGTGACCCTCTCTTGATTGCTCCCGAAATTTTGCCGCCGAATATATTCATTTATGATGTTGTCTATAACCGAAAAACACCTCTTTTGAAGTTAGCAGAGGAAAAAAAACTGGCTTTTTTGGGAGGACTGGATATGCTCGTCTATCAGGGTGCCCTTTCCTTTGAAATCTGGACTCAACAAAAAGCACCGGTAGAGGTGATGAAAAAGGCATTGGGAAAAAACGTGAATCGTATCTAGTATCTAGTATCTCGTGAGAAAGTTGATTAGGACGCAGATTTTTGCAAGATAGACTAGGGTAAATAGAGAATATTGAATTGAATCCCCATAATCTGCGTTCACCTGCGTCCGCCGGGGAGATTCTCCCGGTTGGCGAGATACGAGATACGAACAACGAGATACGTATTTTATGGAGGAAAAGTCAATGATGCGTTATTTAACCGCCGGGGAATCCCATGGTAAAGGTTTGGTAGCTATTCTAGAAGGGCTCCCTGCTGGCTTGAAACTGTCCAGTCAGGATATTGACCGGGAATTGAGGCGCAGGCAAGCAGGCTATGGCCGGGGGAAGAGAATGAAAATCGAGAAAGATAAAGTAGAAATTATCTCAGGGGTTCGTATGGGAAGAACACTAGGCAGCCCCATTGCTTTATTGATAAAGAACCTGGACTGGGAAAACTGGCGCCAGGTTATGATGGTAGAAGATAGAAAAGTAATTTCTCAGAATATTCCTCCCCTCACCCATCCTAGACCCGGTCACGCCGACCTGGCCGGAGCTATCAAATATAACTTTGATGATTTGAGAAATGTTCTGGAACGAGCCAGTGCTCGGGAAACAGCAGTTCGCGTGGCTATAGGAGCTATTTGCAGGAGATTCCTTTCCGAGTTTGAGATTCGAATTTACAGTCGGGTGATTCAGATTGGCAGCATAAAAGATGTGAACCAATGGCAGCCAATAAAAGCAAGTTATCAAATAATTGAAGATTCTCCCTTACGTTGTCTGAATAAGAGAGCCGAGGCAAAGATGATAGCTCTAATTGATTCAGCTAAAGAAAAAGGGGATACTTTGGGAGGAGTATTTGAGGTGGTAATTCTTAACTTACCGGTGGGATTAGGAAACTATGTTCAGTGGGACCTTAAGCTCGATGCCCGGCTAGCCTATGCTCTAATGAGCATCCAGGCAATTGTGGGGGTGGAAGTTGGCTCAGGTTTTATGGCGGCAGAGAAATTTGGTTCCCAGGTTCAGGATGAAATATTCTACGAGAAAAGTGAGCATAGGTTCTTTCGCCGCAGTAATAATGCCGGTGGCATAGAAGGAGGAATGAGTAATGGTGAACCCATCATCCTCCGAGCAGCGATGAAGCCTATATCCACATTAGCTCAGCCTTTGTCTTCAATAGACATCGTTAGCAAAAAGCCTGTAAAAGCAATGAAAGAGCGAGCTGATGTTTGTGCTCTTCCGGCTGCTTCTGTTATCGGGGAGGCAGTAGCTGCCTTTGAGATAGCCAGAGCTATGCGAGAGAAGTTTGGCGGAGATAGCCTTAGCGAGACAAAAAAAAACTATTCTGGCTATCTCGATTATCTAAGAAAAAGATGAATATTGTCTTAACTGGTTTCATGGGAACGGGTAAGAGTAAAATAGGAAAAAGATTAGCCGAGAGATTGGGAATGAGTTACCTGGATACCGATGAGCTTATTGAGGAAAGGGAAAAGGACAGTGTTCCAGCTATATTCAAGAAAAGAGGGGAAGAATACTTCCGCCGCCTGGAAACTAAAGTAGTTAAAGAAGTTGCCCTTCTTGATAATTTTGTAATCTCTACCGGTGGAGGAGTTGTTTTAAGAGAAGGGAATATAAGGTTGCTCAAGAAGAATGCTCTTATTGTTTGTCTTTTCGCCAGCCCTGAGGTAATTCTTAAGCGTACAAAAGGAGATGATAACCGTCCTCTTTTAGGGGTGAATAACCAGAAAAAGAGGATTGAGGAGCTCCTTGCGCTCCGTAAGCCTTATTATGAAAAGGCAGATTTTAGGGTTGATACTTCCGCTTTAGATAGTGAAGGAGTGGTAGAGGAGATAATAGAGTTTTTAGAAAAAGAAGAAATCTCTAGAAGAACTAAACTGGCGCAAAATGATAACCGTTAAGATTAATTTAGGGAAAGAACGTAGCTATCCCGTCTATATAGGGGCAGATTTAGCCAATCTGGGGAAAACAGCAAGAAGCTTTCCCCTGGGAGCTCATATTTTGCTTATCAGTGATGAGCGTGTTTATAGTCTCTATGGTGAGGCGGTAAAATCTTGTTTGGAAGAGAATGACTTTGATGTGAGTATAGCTTGCGTGCCGCCAGGAGAGACCTCCAAGTCCCTTTTTCAAGTAGAGAAGTTGTATGCTCGCTGTGCTGAGCTTAAACTGGACCGCTCAGATGCTATCCTTGCACTGGGTGGTGGAGTAATCGGGGATTTAGCTGGATTTGTTGCTTCCACTTATCTAAGAGGGATTAATTTTTTTCTTGTACCTACTACTCTATTGGCCCAGGTTGATGCCAGCGTAGGAGGCAAAGTGGGCGTGGATCTACCCGCCGGAAAAAATCTAATAGGCTCTTTCTATCAGCCAAAATTTGTCTATATGGACCTTGAGACTTTAGAGACATTAGAGCCCAGACAAATTAGAGAAGGGTTAGCTGAGATAGTAAAGCATGGCCTGATAAAAGATAAAGAGCTCTTCTATTACCTGGAAAAAAATATAGAAAGAGTAGGTAATCTGGATAGGAAAGTAGCTCAATTCATTATAGAGAGGTCAGTGAGAATAAAAGCGGTAGTAGTTGAGGAAGATGAGCGGGAAGAAAAAGGAAAAAGGCAGGTCTTGAATTTCGGCCACACCATAGGGCATGCCATCGAGGGAGCAATGGAGTATAAAGAGTATACTCATGGAGAGGCAGTCTCTCTGGGAATGGTAGCGGCAGCAAAAATATCAGAAAAGTTGGGTTTTATCAGTGAGGATTTAGTAAAAAGAATAATAGAGCTTCTTAAAGTGATAGGTCTACCGGTAAAGGTAGAAGAAGTAGATGAGGATAAACTCTGGGATGTTCTCTATCGGGATAAGAAAATAAGGGCGGGTCGTTTAAGTTTTGTTCTACCCAGAGATATAGGCGATGTTTTTCTTACCTCAGAGGTTCCTATAAAGGTGATAAAAGAGGTTCTCAGGGAGATAGAGAAATGAAACACATTTTAGTCATTCACGGGCCAAACCTGAATTTGTTGGGAAGAAGAGAAATAGACATTTATGGTAAGGTCACTTTAGCTGAGATTAATGAGGCAATTAAACAGAAGGCAAAAGAGCTGGATTGTCAGGTAAAGATAAAACAATCGAATAGTGAAGGGGAAGTAGTATCCTTTATTGGTGAGGCTAAAGATTGGACCGATGCTTTGATAATTAACCCTGCTGCTTATACTCATACTAGTGTGGCGATAAGAGATGCTATTTTGGCAGTTGGTATTCCTGCTGTAGAGGTGCATCTCTCCAATATTTATCAGAGGGAGGGTTTTCGACAGAAATCTCTAGTGGCAGGCGTCTGTAGGGGCCAGATTGCTGGATTCGGTCTCCAGAGCTATATTCTGGCTTTAGAGGCAGCAATTGATATCCTGGAAGCGTAGAGATTTATGGGTACACTAGAGGGTATTTCTTAAAGGAGCCTTATAACCACAAGGAAGTGAATCGTATCTAGTATCTAGTATCTCGAAAAGAAAGAAAAATCTGAGTTCCGTATGTAATATACTAGATACGAGATACGAACAACGAGATACGAAAATCGTCTTGAGATATCCTTGAAAGAGAGGTAAAAGATGAAGTTAAATTCATTACGAAAAGAAATTGATGACATTGACTCAAAATTGGTTCAACTATTGAATGAAAGGGCAAAGAGAGTTCTGGGGGTCGCCAGGATAAAGAAAAGAGAAAAAATGGAATACTATTCCCCCGGAAGGGAAAGAAGTATTCTCAATAGATTAATTAAGGAAAATAAAGGTCCTTTATCTAATGAGAATCTTTCTGAAATTATTCGCTTTATTCTGAAGGTTTCTTTATCTTTAGAAAAAAAATTAAAAGTTGTCTATTTTGGCCCTCCTGCTACTTTTACTCATCTGGCGGCTATGCAGAGATTTGGCCAGGAGGTAAATCTAGTCCCGGCCAAGAGTATCGCTGAAATTTTTGCCAGGGTGGAGAAAAAACAAGCTGACTTTGGCGTAGTGCCGGTGGAAAATTCCACCGAGGGAGTAGTGAATTATACTTTAGATATGTTTCTTGACTCCAATCTGAAGATATGTGCTGAGGTAATTTTGGAGATTTACCACCATCTTTTGGGCAGGGGAGAGCTCAAAGAGGTAAAAAATGTCTATTCTCATTCTCAGGCTCTGGCTCAGTGCAGAAGTTGGCTAGAGGAGAATCTTCCCGAAGTGAGATTACTTGAGGTGGAAAGTACCGCCAAGGCTGCTCAACTGGCAGCTAAGGGAATGGGAGCGGCGGCTATCGCTTCTGATGTAGCTGCCAATCTTTACAAGCTTAATATTATGGCTTCTCGCATCGAAGATTTATCTAATAACTACACAAGATTTTTAGTCATTGGGAGAGAATATAGCGAGAGAAGCGGTGAGGATAAAACATCTATTCTTTTCTCTATAAAAGATAGAGTAGGAGCACTTTATGATATGCTTTCTCCTTTTCGCACAAATGGAATTAATCTCACTAAGATAGAGTCCCGACCTACCAAAAGAAAAGCCTGGGAGTATGTTTTTTTTGTTGATTTTCTTGGTCACAAAGATGAAGAAGGTGTTAAAAAGGCTCTTTCCGAACTTGAGGAACAGTGTTTCTTTTTGAAAATATTAGGTTCATATCCGGTAGGAGGATAGGGGGGAAGATGATGGTTATTACTTTAAAACCAGGAACCACCGAGAAGGGGATCGAGCATGTAGTGGAAAGAATTAAGGAGTTGGGATTTACTCCTCACATCTCTCACGGCGAGGAGAGGGTCATAATTGGCGTCATCGGTGAAAATGCCATTAGGTCGCGTGAGATATTCGAGGCTATGTTTATTGTTGAATCTGTTATGCCCATTTCTCGACCCTACAAGCTAGTCAGTCGGGAATTTAAGGGAAAAGCTACGGTTGTTGAAGTGAAAGATGTAAAAGTGGGAGGAAATGAGGTGGTAGTAATGGCTGGCCCCTGTGCTGTGGAAAGCAGAGAGCAACTTTTGGAAATAGCCAGAGAGGTTAAAGAGGCAGGGGCGAAGATTCTGCGAGGCGGTGCTTTTAAACCGCGTACTTCTCCCTATTCTTTCCAGGGTTTAGGAGAAGAAGGCTTGAAGTATCTGGCTGAGGTGAGTAAAATTACCGAGCTTCCTGTTGTTACTGAGGCTATGGATTCCAGACAGGTAGAACTGGTAATTAAATATGCTGATATGGTTCAGGTGGGAGCACGTAATATGCAAAACTTTGACCTTTTAAAAGAAGTAGGGAGAAGCAGGAAGCCTGTGCTTCTTAAAAGAGGGATGGCTTCCACTCTGAAGGAATTTTTGATGTCAGCGGAATATATTTTATCCAGCGGTAATTACAATGTTATTCTTTGCGAAAGGGGTATCAGAACTTTTGAAGATGCTACTCGTTTTACTCTTGATCTTTCCACTCTCTCTCTGATTAAGGAGCTGAGCCATCTTCCTGTTATTGCTGATCCCAGCCACGCTACAGGCAAAAGAAGTCTGGTTGCTTCTATGGCTAATGCGGCTATTGCTGCCGGTAGTGACGGTCTTATGATTGAGGTGCATTCCCGGCCAGAAGAAGCTTTGTCAGATGGTTTTCAGTCCTTAACACCGCCGGATTTTGATAAGTTGATGAGGAGAATAAGGTCAATAGCTAAAGTTCTAGGGAGGAAGGTTTAAGGCGGAAAAATGAGTAGTCTTTTAACCATAACTCCAGCAAAGTCTCTCCAGGGTGAGATTTCTCTTCCCGGGGATAAATCAATTTCTCATCGAGCTATTATCCTTGCCTCTATTGCCAAAGGGATTTCAGTAGTTAGAGGATGGCAGAAGGGAAAAGATTGTATGGCTACTTTGAATATTTTAAGGATGATGGGTGTAAAGACAGAAGAGAAGGGGGACGATTTAATCATTCACGGAGAGGGAAAAGCCGGGCTTGAGGAGCCAGCGGATATCCTCGACTGTGAGAATTCAGGCACTACCATGCGGCTTTTAGCCGGACTTCTCTCTGCTCAAGGTTTTTACAGTGTTCTCAGCGGGGATTCTTCTTTGAGAAGGAGACCTATGAGAAGGGTGATTAGTCCGTTAGAAAGAATGGGAGCAAAGATATCTGGGCGGGAGAATGGCCAATTTCCTCCCTTAAGTATTATGGGGAGTAGTCTTAAGGGTATAGATTATTCCTTGCCCATTCCTTCTGCTCAAGTCAAGTCCTCTCTTCTTTTGGCCGCCCTTTATGCTAAGGGGACTACCTTAATAACTGAGCCTTATCGCTCGCGTGACCATACTGAGCTTATGCTCAAATTTCTGGGAGTAAACCTAGAAATTGATAATTTGACGCTGAAGGTTGAAGGTGGGGCATCACTGATAGGTAAGGAGATATCTGTTCCGGGTGATATTTCTGCTGCTGCTTTTTTCATAGGAGGAGGAGCGATTATCAAAGGCTCACAGGTAAAAATTTTGAATATAGGGCTTAACCCTACTCGGCGAGGTTTTATTGATGTTCTTCTTCAGATGGGGGCTGATATTAGAGTTCTCAATTTAAGGGAAAAATGTGGAGAGGAGCTCGGTGATATAGAAATAAGAGGAGGAGCTACTCTGGAAGGGACTCTTATCCGGGGAGAGATGATTCCTCGAATCATTGATGAAATACCTATTTTGGCTGTGGTTGCTTGTTTTGCCAAAGGGAAGACAGTTATTAAGGATGCCGTCGAGCTCAGAGTTAAAGAGACAGACCGCATCAAAGCGATAGCTGCAGAGCTCCATAAGATGGGAGCTCAAACTGAAGAGAAGAGAGACGGCATCATTATTGAAGGCACGGGTAAATTAAAGGGTTGTCAGTGCCAGAGCTATAAAGACCATCGGATTGCCATGGCACTGATTATAGCTGGCTTAGCTGCCGAGGGAAAGACAGAAATAGTAGCTCCAGAATGTATCGAGACATCTTTTCCTGGCTTTGAGCATACTTTGAGGAAGGTAGTGAGAAACTAAAGAGTTTCAAAAAGTGATAAAAGAGGAGAGGGAAGGGCTGATATGAGATTAATAGAAGAAATCAGTCAGATGAAGGATTATAGAAAGAAGATAAAGGCACCTCAGGTTGTTGGTTTTGTTCCCACTATGGGCGCCATACACCAGGGTCATCTTAGCTTGTTTAGAAAAGCACGTCAGCAGTGCGATAAGGTAGTGGTGAGTATATTTGTTAATCCTATTCAGTTTGGCAAGGGAGATGACTATCAGCGCTATCCGCGCAATCTATCAGAGGACATAAGTCTGAGCAGAAAAGAAGGTGTAGATGTGGTATTTGCTCCTCCTTCAAAAAAGATGTATCCTCAAGATTATTCTACTTTTATTCAAGTAGGAGGTGCTTTGTCTTCCACTCTGGAAGGGGCTTCTCGTTCCGGTCATTTCAAGGGTGTAGCCACTATTCTTGTTAAGTTATTTAATATAGTTAAGCCTGACTTTAGTTATTTTGGAGAGAAAGATTATCAGCAGGTTTTAGTAGTAAGAAAAGTAGTAGAGGAGCTTAACCTGGATGCCCAAATTATTGCTCTCCCTACCATAAGGGAAAGAGATGGGGTGGCTCTCAGCTCACGAAATTTTTGCCTTAATAAGGAAGAAAGAAAAGCCGCTGCCATACTATATAAAGCACTAGAGAAGGCAAAACTCTGGATTGAGGAAGGGGAGAGGAATCCTTTTAGTATAGTCTCCAAAATAAAAGATTTAATAAAAAAAGAGCCACTGGCCAAACTAGACTATGTGGCTGTAGTTAATCCAGAGACTTTGCAGAAAGTAGAAGATATAAAAGGAGAGGTTCTCATTTTTCTTGCCGTGAGTATAGGAAGTACTAGATTAATCGATAATATGAGGATTGGATATAAATAGCGTGTACTGGATAGTAAGACAAAAAGCAAATAAAGACATTGTATTGGGTATATTGTATGTCGTATTGCGCAATACCGATCAGTCATAACGTATCTCATATCGTAGATCTTCTCATTTTGCTCTCTTCAAAAAGGATACGAGCAACAATCTTGAAGAAAGGTATCTGTGGTGTCGAAAAGAATAATGATATGTGCAGGTGAGGTTTCGGGTGACCTCCATGCGGCTAATTTGGTCCAGGCGGTAAAAAAACTTACTCCCGATATGGAATTCTTTGGAATCGGGGGGGAGAAAATGAAAGAGGCAGGGGTAAAAATAAGAGATAGAACTGTACATATGGGGACAGTAGGCGTTATTGAAGGAGCTAAGTATTATCCCTCTTTTTGGAAGATAAAGACAAGACTTAGCAAGGCCCTCGAGGAAGAGCACCCTGATTTAGTGATTTTGGTAGATAGCCGGGATTTTAATTTGAGAATTGCCAAAATAGCCAAAAAGCTAGGAATCTTGACTCTCTACTATATTGCTCCTCCTATCTGGGCCTGGAACGACTGGCAAAGGAGGAGTATTTCTAGAGATATTGATAGATTCATTGCTATTTTTCCGTTCGAAGCTGAAGCCTATAAAAGAGCAGGGGCAAAGGTAGATTTTGTCGGATATCCTCTGGTAGACTTGGTCAAACCAAGTATGAGTAAAGAAGAGGCTTTACAGAGGTTTAATATTAGGTCAGAGAGATTAATAGTTGGTCTTCTTCCTGGTAGTCGAAGACATGAGATACTAAAACTCCTGCCCCTTATGTTAAAGGTTGCCGTTAGATTAGACAAAGAGTTTAAGGGTATTCAATTTCTACTTGCTGAAGTTTCCTCTCTTTTTCATAAAGAGATTGCCAGAATTGCCTCCGGGACTAGTCTATCTCTCAAGATTATCTCCAATAATACCTATGATGTAATGAATGTTTCTGACTTACTTATTACTGCTTCAGGAACAGCCACTCTAGAGGCAACTCTTCTTAATACTCCTATGGTTGTTATTTACAAAACTTCTTTTAGCACCTGGTTGATAGGGAAAATCTTAATAAAATTGCCTTATATAGCTCTTCCTAATATCATTGCGCGAGAGGAAATCGTTCCCGAATTAATAGGCTTTAAGCTTACTGTGAAAAGATTAGCCAAAACAGCTCGGCAGTTACTGCAGAGAAAAGATAAGTTAGAGAAAATGAAAGTTAATCTGGAGAAAGTCGCTGAGAAGTTAGGCAAACTAGGAGCAATAGACCGAGCAGCTAAAATTGTGGTAGAGATGGTAAATAGTTCGTAGTTCATTGTTCATAGTTCATCGATAAGAACAACGGACAAGCAGAAGATTTTAGTCAATGAACAACGAACCATGAACGATGAATAAAACGGGAGAATGATTTGAGCGTTGTTTCGGTAGTGAAATGCAAGAGCTACGGGCAAGAGAGAGTGGATAAAGCAGTCAAAGAGAGTCTTGCTCTAATAGGTGGCTTAGGTAAAATCGTAAAAGCTGGCCAGAGGGTTCTGCTTAAGGTGAATATGCTAAATGCCGATCCACCAGAAAAAGCAGTGACTACTCATCCGGCTCTTCTCAGGTCAGTAATTAGAGCAGTTAAAGAGATTAAAGGGAAGGTCATAGTGGGTGAGTCGTCCGGGGATGCCTATAAGGATATTGAGAAAGCCTGGCAGGTAACTGGCCTTAAAAAAGCAGCCGAAGAAGAAGGAGTAAAGGTCATTAACTTTCATAAAGTAGAAAAGATTGATAATTCCCAAAACAAGAAAGCACCTACTTTGTACCTGGCCAGAGAGGCCCTGGAGTCAGATGTAGTCATTTCTCTTCCCAAATTGAAGACCCACAACTTTACCCTCTTTTCCGGAGCGATTAAGAACTTATATGGCTGTATCCCTGGGTTTCATAAGAAGGAACTTCACCGCCTCTTTCCTCGGTCAGAGGACTTTGCTCAGTTAATGGTAGATATCTTCTCCGCAATTAACCCAGACCTGGCTATAATGGATGCAATTGTGGGGATGGAAGGTGACGGGCCAGCGGCTGGTCCTCCCCGCAAGATTGGGGTAGTTTTGGCCAGTCAGGATCTTGTAGCACTAGACGCAGTTGCCTCTCATATCATCGGTTATGCTCCTTTTGATATAGACATCACCAGAGTAGCTGCAGAAAGAGGCCTGGGAGAGGGGAAACTGGAGAAAATAGAAATTAAGGGTGTCCCTCTGAGTCAGGCCAAAATAGAGGGTTATCAGCTCGCTTCTAGTATTAACGTCCTGTTAAATAAAGTACCTGGCTTTGTTCTTTTTGCTTTCAAACATTTAGCCCCCTGGCTCTTAAAAATTAGACCTGTTATAGATAAAGATAGATGTACCGGGTGCGGGAAATGTATTGAACATTGTCCTACCGAGGCAATGAAGATGGAAAAAGGCTTTCCCATTATTGACAACAAGCAGTGCATTAGATGTTTTTGCTGCCAGGAGTTTTGCCTGCAAAGAGCAGTAGGGATTAAGTATAACTGGCTAGCCAGGAAATTTCAAATCTGAGGTCTTTTCTGATGTATATCTTTATGGTGACCAATAGTCCGGGTGAACTCCTTGGATGGGTAAGACCAGCAGCAGAAAAACTAAAGGAAAAACTGAAAGAAGCAATAATCACGGTAGTTATTCCTCCCTGCCAATATGCCAGCGGGACGGAAGACAAAGTAGCAGGGAAACTCGCAGCTGTGGACTATGTGGTGGGCCCATCTCAATACTTAAAGTATCTTTTTCTGGGCATTAGGCCTTCTTCCTTTCGCCAGGGAAGAAAGGGAGTCATTGTTTTCCTGGGAGGAGACCCCTTTCATGCCGTAATTCTTGCCAGACGCCTGAAGCTACCTGCGGTAGCCTATATCCAGAAACTAAGATGGAAGAGGTATTTCAAGAAGTTTATGGTGCTCAATCAAGCGGTGAGAGAAAAGTTCATTACTCAGGGAGCTAAAGAAGAAAAGGTTGTGGCAGTGGGAGACTTAACCAAAGACAGCATTAAACTAAGGATGTCTGCCAAAGAGACGCTAAGATATTGGGGGCTTGATTCTGAGCACTTCATCATTTCTTTTCTGCCTGGAAGCAGGTCCGAGGAGATAAGATATATGGCTCCTTTTTTCTTGAGAGTAGCTGAATTGATTAAAGAGGAGTTCTCTTTGAGCCAGTTTCTTTTGATTCTTTCTCCCTTTATTCCCAGAAAAGAATTGACTATTGGAAACGAGAACAAAGTATTCCCAGGAGTAAAGGTTAAACTACAGCAAGAAAATAGTCAATGGAAATTAGTCACTGAATCTGGCTTGAAGGTTTTGTTAGTAGAGGAGAAGCGATACGAAGCTATAAATATCTCTCATCTGATTGTGACTATTCCTGGGACTAACACACTGGAATCCACCTATCTGGGAACCCCTATGGTAGTGACCATTCCCTTAAATAAGCCAGAGGCAATACCTCTTGATGGCCTGGTGGGATTAGTAGGTAGATTGCCATTCTTTGGTTCTTTTATTAAGAAAAGGGTAGTGAGAGGTTATAGCCGGCGCATCAAATTTACAGCTATACCTAACATAAGAGCAGATAGACAGATTGTACCGGAAATAATGGGAGTGATTGAGCCGGCTGATGCAGCTAAAGAGGTCACAGAGCTGTTAAGAAACCCCGAGCGGCTTACGAAAATGAAAGAAGAATTAAGAAATATAGACACAGCAGAAGGAGCCGCCGACAAAGTAGCCAATGTCATCTTCGAAGTAGGAGGAAAGAAATAAGGGAAATGCACATTCTTCATTTGACACCTTATATGTCTTTAGGGGGAACGGAAAGACATATTCTTAACTTAATTGCCCAGGGTTTATCACGAGGGTATCAGGTCTCTTTAGCCTCACCAGCCGGTGAGGGACTAAGAGAAGTTCCCGATGCGGTTAGGCTCTATCAGATAAAGAATTGGCGAGGGCTTAAATTATTAAGCTCTGTCAAAGCTTTAAAGGAGATAATTTTGGCTGTTAAGGACGAGATAGATCTTGTTCAAGTCCATGCCTCAGCAGAGATGGCCTACCTGGCAAAGAAGTATCTAGAGGAAAAGCCAGTAATCTTTACCTGTCACGGTTATAATACCCACCCCCCCTATTTTAACTATTGGTTGGCGGCAAGATTCTTAAAAAGAACAGACTGCGTAGTAGCTCTTACTTCCGAAGAAAAAGAGTATTTTCTTCGGGGAGGAATTAAAGAAGATCAACTAGTCGTTATCTCCAACGGTGTAGAAGAGAGATTCTTCCATTCTCCTTCTCTTCCCGGGAACAACGACAAAGTGATAGGCCTGGTGGGAAGATTGGTTAAAGAAAAGAACTTCACCTGGGCTATCAAGAAGCAGGCTAAATATAGATTTGCCTCTAAACTTCTCATAGTAGGGAAGGGTCCCTATCGTCATTCACTGAAAAAGTTAGTGAAGAAATTAAAGTTAGAAAAAGAGGTAATCTTCCTGGGTTATAAGGAAGAGATGGAAAAAATATATCCCCTCTTTACTTATCTTTTGATTTCTTCCCGTAAGGAAGCTTTCGCTCTGGTCATCCTGGAGGCTCTGGCTGCTGGTGTACCAGTGCTTGTTCCTGAATGGCTTCTTGGAGTGAGAAAGTTCTACGGCTCTGCACCAGGTGTGGTTATCTTTCGAGAAGGTAAAGATTTAGCACAAAAAGTGAGAAAGAGAGAAGGGAGATTAAAAGAGGACAAAATCCGAGCTTTCGCTCGTAATTTTCTCTGGAAAAATATCTTTGATAGGTATGAGCAATTATATAGCCATCTTTTGATGAGGAGAGAATTCTAATGGCAATGAAACCCTGGCGCCGTTTATTAGCTTATCTGCGGCCGTACTGGCCAATCCTTGCTGTGGTTGTCCTTCTTACTCTGTTGGTTACTTTAACTACTCTAGCCCTTCCCTGGATCATCGGAAAAGATTTAATTGATTCGGTTATTCTGGGGGGAAAGAGTCTTAAACTATTAAATCTAATCGTCCTGATACTGATAGGACTGCTTGCTTTGAAGGGATTATTCTCTTTTGGCCAGACTTATCTAATATCACTGGTTAATTTTAAGGTGATTACTGAAATACGTAATCGCATCTATGAGCACCTACAGCGTCTTTCTTTAAGTTTTTATAGAAAAAGGCAAACGGGAGAGATTATCTCCCGGGTTATCAATGATGTAGACCAGCTTCAAAATGCCCTCACCAATACAACCGTTAACTTCCTGACTAACTGTCTCATTTTGATCGGTGTTTTTGGACTTATTTTCTATCTTCATTGGCAGCTTTCCCTTTTTATTTTATTGGTTATTCCTATTCTTGCCTTCACCGCCAACAAATTTGGTTCGTTGATAAGAAAATTTAGCAGCTCTATCCAGGCTAGAATAGCTCATATTTCTTCTATCCTGCAAGAGACAATAGTGGGAGTTGAAGTGGTAAAGGGTTTCGGTGCAGAAAACAGGGAGATTAAGAGGTTTAGAGAAGAAAACGCCCGCACTCTTCAACTATCCCTAAGGAGAACGCGCTTCATTGCTGCTCTTGCTCCCTCTATGGAAATACTGACTCTCATAGGATTGGCAGGGATTCTATGGTATGGAGGAAGAGAGGTCATAAAAGGAACCTTAACTACAGGAGAGCTAATTACCTTTCTTGGATACATAGCTCTGGCAGTTAATCCCCTGGCCTATGTAAGTCAGACTATTGGTATTTACCAACAGGCTATGGCTTCAGCAGAGAGAATTTTTGAAATCCTGGATACTAAACCTGAGATAAAGGACTCACCACAGGCGGTGGAGATACCTTCTGTGAAGGGCGATGTAGAGTTAAAGAATGTCTATTTCGGCTATGATGGAGAGCCGGTTCTGGAGAATATCAATTTAGAAGTAAAGCCAGGCAAAAGATTAGCCCTGGTGGGGCCTAGTGGCGTGGGCAAAACCAGTTTGGTCAGTCTTATTCCACGATTTTATGAACTTACCTCTGGAACTATTATAGTGGATGGATACGATATCAAGAAGGTGAAGTTAGCCAGCCTAAGGAAACAGATAAGTATTGTTTCTCAGGAGACAATACTTTTTAACGGTAGCATACGAAACAACATTGCCTATGGCAAGATAGAGGCCTCCAATCAGGAAATTGTTGCTGCAGCCAAAAAGGCTAATGCGCATGATTTTATCATCCAACAGAGAGATGGATATGAAACGCAGGTAGGTGAACGGGGGGTAAAACTCTCGGGAGGAGAAAGACAGCGTATTGCTATAGCCAGAGCTATTATTCGAGATCCTCGTATTCTCATCCTTGATGAGGCAACCTCCGCTCTGGATACAGAAAGTGAGATTCTAATTCAGCAGGCGCTGGAAAGACTGATGCAAGATAGAACTACCTTCGTTATCGCCCATCGACTCTCTACTATTCAAGGAGCAGATACAATCGTTGTGCTCAATGAGAAGAGAATAGAGGAATTTGGCTCTCATGAAGAACTTCTAGCTAAAGATGGGTTATATGCAAGACTTTATAGAAAACAATTTAAGTTAGGAGAAAACTGAATATGTTCATAGTTGTTAGTTCATAGTTTATTGAGAAAGAGAGGATGGTTTAGAATTCAAAGATTTTCTACGACATACGCAATACGACATACGATAATGATGGAAGCAAGCATAATAATTCCTACTTATAATCGAAGAGACATACTAAGAAGAGTGCTCATCAGCTTATTTAACCAAACCTATCCTAAGGAGACCTATGAGATTATAGTTATTGACGATGGCTCCACGGACAATACAGAAGCCATGATTAAGGAACTCAGTGCTCCTTGCTTTCTTCAGTATCTCAGGCAAGAAAAAAAGGGTGCTGCTGCAGCTAGAAATTATGGCTTACAGAAAGCGAAGGGTGAGGTTATCATTTTCATTGACAGTGATATTATGGTCAGCCCCCATTTCATTGAGGAGCACCTTCGTTATCATAAACAATATGATGGAATTGTAGTGCGAGGACCGGTAATTCGCACCCGAAGTATAGAAAATCCGACCAAAGAGAGAATGAAATTGACCGATATCTCAACTGCCTTTTTTGCCACAGGAAACACATCAGTAAAGAGATCTTTTTTGGTCCAGGCAGACCCCTTTGATGAGGATTTCAAAGAATATGGCTGGGAAGATCTGGAAATGGGGGAAAGACTAAAAAGACTGGGACTAAGAGTAAGAACCAATAAAAGGGCGGTGGGATATCATTATCAGAAAAGAGTCCGTTTAGCAGATCTTCCCTACATATGTGCCAGGGAAAAGGCGCGGGGACGCACAGCAGTCCTTTTTTATAGAAAGCATTCCACTTCAACGGTTAAGTATATGACTCAGATTAGCTTTTTCTTTTTCTTTCTGGATTGGCTACTAACCATAGGTGATTGGATGGATAAACCCTGGGGAAAAAGACTTCTAATTTATCTGGATAAACACAACCGTAACTTCACTCTTAGAGTTCTTATGAAGATAATTGTCCAACATTCCTATATAAAGGGGATAAAAGAGGCCCTTAAGAAAAACAAGAAGGGATAATTTTATGCGACCAGCACAATCTGAAAGAAAAAGAAGAGTTCTCTTTCTTTCTAATGGACATGCCGAGGATCTTATTGCTGCCACGATCATAGAGAAACTTACTGAAGAATGTTCCTACTGTGAGATAAGAGCTTTCCCGGCAAGGGTCCTCAAATAACCAAGAAATTTTTGTATATCCAGAAGCTTCTTCTGGGAGAAGCTATATCTATAGTGGAGGCTAGAGGAGAAGCTGTGGCCGAAGAAATTTATTCAATTCTTACTCATCCCGAAGAAAAGAAAGAAGGACTAGAGGTGGGCAAAGAGAGGAGGGGGTAAGGAGTCTTTATGGAGATATCTTGTATTATTTGTGCCTACAATGAAGGAGAACGAATCTTAGAAGTTCTCAATGTAGTAAAGGAGATTGCTCTCTTAGATGAAATTATTGTGGTTAACGATGGCTCAACTGATAATACCAAAGAAATCCTCTCCAAAATTGACCGAATAAAACTGATTGATTTAGAAAAGAATATGGGTAAAGGCGATGCAATGCAGACGGGAATTGAAAACTCAAATGGAGAAATAATTCTCTTCCTTGATGCAGATCTAAAAGGGTTAACCAAAAGGCATATTGAAGATTTACTTGAACCTATAATAAGAAGAGAAGTAGATATGACTTTAAGTTTTCGGGATAACAGCGGGGAGCCCCTTTTTGGAATTGATATCTTCTCTGGAGAGCGTGTCTTGCGAAGAGAAATCTTGGAAAAGATTGACCTAAGAGGTACCGAATATGGAGTAGAAGCCGCAATTAACAAATTTATTGTAGAAAACGGATGTGGTTGGAAGAGTATAAAGTGCAGGGGTTTAAAGATTACATTAAAAGAAGAAAAGTTCGGTCTTTTTAGAGGATTGTTCAAACACTATAGAATGTACTGGTATATAAACAAGAGGTTTCCCGGCCAATTCTTTATGTGGTTTAAAATGGGATTAGGACAGAAAAGATAAGAGGTCATACTCCTTACTCCTGACTGGGTAGCTGAATAAGGTAGATCATATACTTTCTATGCCTGGCAAATAATTTAGAATCAACCGCTGCCGGGTAGTCAAATCCCCTGTCAACCATTTTACCAATAGTCCTTCCGAGAAAAAAATTACCCAAGCTGTAAATTGAGAGGGACATTTACTTTTATGGTAAAGGCTATTATTTTTAAACCGAAGTTTGACAGCAAAACGTCATTTTTAGCCATTTGAATCTCTGTAACTTTTATTTTATGGGAGTTTCTATTTTGAAAATCCAAATAGTGTGGTGGGAAATATTATTTAATTTATGCGAAATTTGACCTTTGAGAGAAGTCATCTATAATGGTTTTGATGATTTTAATTTTAGGAAGAAAAAAGGAATAGGCTACTTTTTACGACAGATCAATAGGACTGAAAGGAGACGGAAGAAATGTCCTTAGTATCTATGCGTCAAATTCTTGATGAAGCAGCTAAAGATGGCTACGGAGTTGATGCAGTGGCCCACCTCACTAACCCGGATCAAGCTGTAGAGCTTGTTAAGCGCACAGGCGTTGATGCCTTTGCCGTCGTAATTGGAACGAGTCACGGTGCATAAAAATGGCAAGTCCCTACCAGAGACTAAGTCAGATATATGATGAGGGGTGGAGTTATTTCGCTGACTCCTATTTTGGATTAGTAAAGGAACTATTTGTGGATGACTATTCTTTTGACCGCCGCGTTCTTGATGTTGCCTGTGGGACGGGAACTCTAGCTTTGAAATTAGCTCGGCAAGGATTCTCTGTT
>WJOQ01000054.1 GCA_009618505.1 Clostridia bacterium
CTTATCCGTATGGCCGTATTCGATTGGTTTCGGAACAATGCCCAGACTAAAGAACCTCAAACGGAAAAAAAATGAGATTACCCTCTTTTATTTGCAAAGGAGCCTATGGGAATATCAGGGACAAGGCGACGGTCCTCCGCGGACAATCCCGTACCCTGACGGTCTGGTCCGCAGGCTCCTTTGTTGGGAGAAAAGATAAGGATTTACAAGAAAATTGGGAAGTTAAAAATGAAGCTGGGGAGGAGGTGAGAAATAGGCAGGTTATTAGCTCACACAGAAAGGGAGACTCTCTGAAGAAAGATGCATTGAGAGATTAATTTCTGCTGTGGGGGGTTCCATAGAAAAATCAAGGTTGAGAGGATAAAAAATGAAAAAAATGAAAAGTAGTATTTTACTATTTGTTACAATTGTTTTGGTGTTGGTGTTGAGTGCTTCTTTTGCACCCGCGCAAGATAAAATCACTCTACACTTTAGTGCACACACCGATCACTGGGGCAATATAGCAGCGATGATGAAGCTATATGAAAGTAGAAATCCAAATATAGATATAGTTTGGATAGATGAGCCTGAAGGGGCAGATACGCACCACGATAGAGATGTGACCATGTTCGCGGCTAGAGATGGTAGCCTCGATGTGATAGTTGTCGATGTGATATGGCCACCCGAGTTTGCGCCAGCCGGATGGTTAATGCCTTTAGATGAATACTTTCCACCAGAAGAACAAAAAAAGCATGTACCGGCTATGATTGACGCTCAAACCGTAGACGGACACATCTATGGGATTCCATATCTCAACGATATTGGAAACTTCTATTACCGAAGAGACATTTTAGAAGACGCCGGAATCGAAGTCCCAGATACATGGATGGAACTTGTAAATGCCTCTCAGAAATTGCAAAATCCACCTCAACTCTTTGGGTTTATACCTTGCTTTTGGAAAGAACAGCAGCTAAGCTGTAACTTCGTCGAATACCTATGGAGTAACGGCGGTGAGTATCTTGATAAGACGGGTAAAGAAGTTCTCTTTAACAACAAAGAGGGAGTTGAGGCACTCCAGTTCATGGTTGATTTGGTAAATAAGTACAAAATTACCCAAACGGGCGTTCTTTCTATGTCATTAGATGAAGGTAGGACGATATTTACCGAAGGTCATGCTGTATTCCACAGGAATTGGAACTATGTTTGGAATATGGCACAGGGTGAGGAGTCTAAGATAGCTGGCAAAATAGGAGTAGATACGATACCTCGTTTCCCTGGAGGAGAACACGTAACCTGTTTAGGAGGATGGAGCCATTCCGTAAACAATTTCTCTGAACATAAAGATGAAGCAGCTAAGTTCGCCGTGTTCATGAGTAGTCGGGAGGTACAAAAGTACAGAGCTTTGAATGGCTTGAGAACACCTACCATTTTGAAATTGCTAAGTGATCCAGATGTAGTTGCCGAACATCCCGTTTACCCGAGATTGATGGAAATTGCTTATGGTGCTCGGGCCAGGCCAAAGACTCCCTTCTATACACAGATATCAGATATTATTCAAAAAGAAATGCATGAAGCTCTTCTCCAGAGAAAGAGTGCGAAAGAAGCGCTGGATGCCGCAGCAGAAGAGATAGAATTCGTAATACAATAGGATAGAATTGGATTGTATGGAAAATTATCGGAGGGGGCTATGCCCCCTCCGATCTCAATAGGCCGGGAAAGGTAGATATTCTAAATGAGAATTACAAGAAAGGACAAAGTCAAGAAGTCAGCCAGTATTTTTGAAAAGGTAAATAGAATAAGGCGGGAAGGTTTAACCAGAAAACAATTAGGATATGTTCTGGTTATCCCCACGTTGGTAGTGATTGCTTGTATTGCAGTCTTTCCTTTTATTATAACTGCAAATTACTCATTTCATACCATAAAGCTAAATGTACCTCATCTGGGTAGACCTTATGTAGAATTTGAAAATTATATTCGTCTTTTGAGTAGCTCAAGGTTTACCGACTCCTTTAAAATTACCCTTTTTTTCGCTAGTGTGGTAGTTGCGGCTCAATTGCTTTTCGGTCTAGCCATAGCTCTTGTATTAAATAGGGAATTCAAAGGGCGAGGAGCTATTAGAGCTACAATTTTGGCCCCCTGGGCTATTGCTTTGGTAATTGTGGCACAGTTTTGGAGGTGGATGTATAATGGTGTTTTTGGTATAATTAATTTCTTCTGCTTATCGCTTGGTGTAATTGACAAGCCTATAGATTGGTTAGGCGAAAGTGCATCCTTAGCTATAGGTAGCGTTATTGTGGCCGAGCTCTGGAGAAATACACCTTTCATGGCTATAGTTTTATTAGCTGGCCTTCAATCGATACCTGGGCAGTTATATGAAGCAGCTAAGATTGATGGGGCTGGGGTCTTTCAAAAATTTCGGAGGATCACGCTTCCTCTATTAAAACCTGCCATATTGGTTGCCCTATTGTTCAGGTCCATAGATGCTTTCAGAGCTTTTGATTTATTGTATGCTCTTACACGCGGAGGGCCCGGAAATAGCACGGAATTAGCTTCATTATATGCCTATAAGTTGTTATTTGGATATCTAGACTTCGGCAGGGGATCTGCGGCCACCATATTGATGGCTATATTTACTACTGTACTTTGTCTAAGCCTCCTTAAATTAATACGCATCGAGGAATGATAGAGGAGAGTATAAATGCATAGAACGACAAGCTTGAAAAGAATACTAAGCAATAAATTTACTCCTTTACATATTGTTACATACGTTTTCACTGGTATTTTTGTGTTTTTCTTTATTTTTCCTTTATACTGGCAGATAGTCACCGCAATGAAGCCACCTCAAGAAATATATAAAATACCTCCTCTATGGCTTCCTACTACTCTTTACCTGGAAAGATTTTACAATGTGCTTATTAAGAGAGAAGGGTTTCTTTTGAACATTAGAAATAGTTTCATAGTTTCTTCGTGCACTACCTTTCTCTGCCTGAGTTTGTCGGTTCTTTCGTCCTATGCTATCGCCAGGATAAGGATTAGAGGTGGTAGAATGATATTAATGATTATATTGGTGCTCTCTATGCTTCCAGGAGTAGCGATAATAGGACCCCTTTATTTAATATGGAAACAACTTCAACTTATAAATACCTTGTTTTGTCTGATTATCACCTATGTGGCTTTCTTTTTACCCTTCAGTATATGGTTTCTGGTTAGTTTCTTTAAAACAATTCCGCCTGATCTAGAAGAGGCAGCTATACTTGATGGATGTACTCCTCTTCAGGCCCTTGTAAAGATAATAATTCCACTGGCAGCTCCTGCCATTTTCACTATAGCTATGTTAGTATATATCTTTTCTTGGAATGAATTTCTATTTGCTTTAACTTTTACTCGCTCTGATTCTGCAAGGACTATACCAGTGGGAATTTATATGTTCCATGGACTACACGAAATACCATGGGGAGACATAGCGGCAGCCTGCACAATTGTAACTATACCTATTGTAGTTTTAGTTATAATATTCCAGAAGTATGTCATCCAGGGTCTTACAGCCGGTGCTTTGAAGGGATAATTTGAAGTTATCATGGTCCATCAAAAGGTAAGCAGGAAGGAGGCTAAGGATGGCCTATATAAATGACGAGAGAACAGCCGAGATAAACAATGGCCTGGCTATCATTTTGCGAGCTTCATTTGACACCAAACACCAGGATAGACTTGAGGATATAGTCAGGCAAGTGGGAAGGATTGGTGGACTGCTGGAGAAAAAAAGACGCTCATATAGGCTCATACAGGCACTTTGACAGGACAAGGCAGCCTATAACACTAAGGCAAAATCAAAGCGGCTATATCAAGAGAATTTTATCAAGCCAGTTAAGAGATAGAAGGTTTTAACGTTCATCCCTTGACAAGCGTAAAACTATAGTGTATGATTAGTTTGACAATTTGGTTTGGTAAAGCGAGGCCAAAAAGGTTAAGATGAGCTGAAGTTCTCTTAGGCAACTGAGGGAAGCTGAAAGCGGGCACTTAAGCCATTC
>WJOQ01000260.1 GCA_009618505.1 Clostridia bacterium
ACCGAATCCATCCTGTCCCGTATGTAGTGGAACTTTCCGTTTAAGGCGTTAATAGACGAACCATATACGATAAGTGGCTGATAAAAGGGCAACCCGTAATAATATTATAACAATCATTGATAAGAATAAATGAGGAGGCACACTATGGCTGACAATTTTACCAAGATTACCGAACACCTGTATAAGTTTTGCGACACTTGCAATGTCTATATCATCAAAGATGGAGATCGAGGAATACTTATTGATGCTGGCTCGGGTAAAGTACTGGATTACTTAGACAAAATAGGAATCTCTCACATTGACTGGGTAGTTCATACCCACCATCATCGTGACCAGTGCTGGGGAGATGATAAACTCATTGAAAAAGGAGCGGGAATTGCCGTACCTGAATACGAGCGATATCTCTTTGAAGAGGTAGAGGAATTCTGGAATCATCGAAGGATCTACGATAACTATAATGATCGCAATACCTTCTTTAGTATAGGTAAGAACATTCCAGTTAAGGCTATCCTGCAAGATTATGAGGCATTCACCTGGCATAATTATAAGCTAGAGATTGTACCGGCTAAAGGACACACTATGGGATCTATAGCCTTAGTCGCAGAGATCGATGGAAAAAAGATTGCCTTTACCGGAGATCTCATCTATGAAGGGGGCAAGCTTTATCAGCTTCACGCCATGGAGTATTCCTATGGTGATATGATAGGTTTACTCTTTACCCATCAATCTATCAGAAAACTTGCTTTCAAGGCACCCAATCTTTGCCTTCCCTCTCATGGGCCTATAATAGAGAAACCAGGTTTGTGTATTAAACAATTGAAACATCGTATCCGTCGCCTGGTAAGACTTACCTGTCCAGAGAAAGAGGAATGCTTAAATGAGCATCTCTATTCTATTTCCAATCATCTACTCTGGGGAGGAGCGCTCACCTGCAGCAACTTCTATGTGATTAAGAGTGATTCAGGCAAAGCCTTATTTATTGATTATGGTCATGTCTTTGGAGAACATATGCACGTGGGAAGCGACAGAGAAGACCAGGAGGTTATGCGTTTTGTTGCTCATCATCTAGAAGAACTTTTTGCTGAATATGGTATAAAAAAGATTAACGCAGTCATTCCCAGCCATGTTCATGATGATCATACCTGTGGTATTCCCTATCTACAAAAACATCTTGGCGTTGAATGCTGGACCATAAAACAAATGGCTCCTATTTTAGAGAATCCAGCCCGCTGGAGTTCTACCCCTTGCTGTTACCATGAACCCATTCGTATTGATAGACGATTCTCAGATGGAGAAGAGTTCACCTGGGAAGAGTATAGATTTAGGATTTATCATGTTCCGGGGCAAACTGAATTTCATTCAGTAATCGTTACTACTATCGATAATACTAAGATAGCTTTTACCGGAGATAATATCTTTGAGTACCCAGTAGCCACCTGGGGCAGCCATACAGAAGCAGACCCCATACAAACGCAGGTTTTTCGTAATAGTTTCCAGCTTTCTATGCATAAGAAATGCAAAGAGGTTATGAATAAGATTTTGCCGGAGAGGATTTGTCCTGGACATGGTGAGACATTTTATTTCGATAAGCTAAAGGCCGAAGAATACTCTGATTACATAGACCAGAAGGAGACTCTGTTTCGAGAATTATCTCCTGAGCCAGCAGAACAATATAGTGACCTTTTCTGGGCAAGACTCTTACCTTATCAATCTGTTGTAAAGTCTGGAGAAGAACAGGAATTTACTTTGCTTGTAAGAAATAACTTTGGTAAGGCCAAGGAATTTAGAGCCGAGCTTCTAGCACCGAAGGAGTGGAAAATTGTTAAAGGATCTGGTAGAATCCGCCTTTCTTCCGGATCCTCTGGAGAGATCATAATGACTATAAAAGCTCCTACAAACCCTGCAAATGGGATCTTTCGTCAATTAGTCACCGCAGAAATTCATATTGACAGTATTCCTCAAGGTCCAGTTGCTGAAGCATTGGTTCAGGTGAAGAGACCATAGGATCTAGAAGAAAGGGAAAAAATGGATAGATCTGTCATCGGAGCAGAAAAGCACACAATTAGTACGCCAGCCTTGTTAATTGACCTGGAGAAGATGGAATACAATATTGCAAAAATGGCAGATTTTTTTCGAGGTAAAAAGGCCAACTTAAGGCCTCATATAAAAAGCCATAAGACGCCAATCATTGCCCATAAACAAATAGAGGCTGGGGCTATCGGGATAACATGCCAGAAGCTGGCTGAGGCAGAAGTTATGGCTGAGTCGGGGATTAAAGATATCCTAATTGCAAATGAGGTGGTTGGTACTCAAAAAATCAATAGATTAGTTAACCTGGCTAGATATACTAAAATCAAGGTGGCCGTGGATAATAGCAAGAATATTGTGGATATTTCTGCTCCAGCGCAGAGAAAAGGAGTAAAGATAGGTGTTCTAATTGAAGTAAATATTGGCTTAAATAGGTGCGGTGTTTTACCGGGAGAGCCTGCATTGAAACTGGCCCGGGAAGTGGAGTCAGAGAAGGGCCTGGAGTTTTTCGGACTTATGGGATACGAGGGGCATACGGTATTTATTAAGTCATACAAGGAGCGAGAAGGTAAGGTCAAGCAGGCACTCAATCTACTAGTTGCCACCAGGGAACTTCTGGAAGAGAGAAGGCTGGAGTGTAGAGTAGTTAGTGCCGGAGGCACGGGCACTTATGATATAACAGGGTCTTTTCCTGGTGTAACCGAAGTGCAGGCAGGTAGTTATGTGATGATGGATACAAACTATAATGGAGTAGAAGGTATAGGAGGAGAGTTCAGGCAAGCGCTGAGTCTTTTAACGAGCGTGATAAGTAGGCCCACAGATGATAGAGCTATACTTGATGCTGGCATGAAGGCAATTAGTGTTGATATGGGGATTCCTGAGATAGCCTATCCCGGGAGCGGAAAAGTCGGTCGTATTTCCGAAGAGCATATCGCTCTTGTTGAACTAGAGGGGATTGCAAAAAAAGAACTTGAAGTTGGTGGAAAGATTGAAATAATTCCAAGTCACGCATGCACTACTATAAACCTTCATAATTACTTTTACGGGATAAGAGATGGAATAGTTGAATTAATTTGGAGCATTAAAGCGAGGGGAAAATTCGAATAGCAGACAGTTAAGAATGAGGTACAGTCTTAGGGAGAAATTAAGGAGGATAACCAATGAAGACCAGAGAATTAGCCGATTATTTGGATGAGATACTAAAAATCAAGGAAATTGAGGATAAATCTCTTAATGGTTTGGTAGTGGACAATAAAGGCGAAGTGAATAAGATAGCCTTAGCAGTAGATGCCTCATTAGACGCTTTTAAAGAAGCAGGAAGGATAGGAGCAGATTTTCTTTTCGTTCACCATGGACTCTGGTGGGGTAAGCCTTTTCCTATATCCGGCTGGACTTATAAAAGGATGAGGTTGCTTCTGGACAAGAATATAGCTCTTTATGTGGCTCACCTTCCCTTAGATTCACATCCCGAACTGGGTAATAATGTGCAGGCGGTTGGATCACTTAACTGGCCTATCAAGGGAGATTTTGGAGAAGATAACGGTCTTTTCTTCGGTAAAGAAATATTTTTTGACCCTTGTCGTAAATTAGAAGAGATAGTAAATGATCTAAGGGGTAAATTGAAGGCAAAACCGATTGTCTGGGATTTTGGTCCTGAAAAAGTCAAACGAATCGGCTATATAGCTGGAGGAGTAATCCAGTTCCTTCCTCAAGTTATTGAAGAGGGTCTGGATACCTATATTACCGGTGAGCCAGCACATAGCTACTACTGGATGGCCAAAGAAGAAAAGGTCAATGTTATCTTTATTGGACATTATCTGAGTGAGACTTTCGGAGTAAAAGCAGTCGGGAAACACCTTGACGATAAATTTAGTTTAAAAGCAGAATTCTTGAACCTTCCAACCGGATATTAAAATTCGTCGCTCGTATTTCCTCTCCCTTTGGGGGAGAGGACTAAGGTGAGGGGAAGAACTTATGTCATTAGTAAGGGGGAAAAATATCTCTAAGTCTTACGGAGATAAACTCATTATAGAAAGGAGTTCTTTTCAGCTTAATGAAGGGGAAAAAATTGGGCTTATTGGTACTAATGGAGTGGGAAAGACAACCCTTTTAGAAATTATTTCAGGAGAGATTCGGCCCGAAGAAGGGGGAGTTGAGAAAAGAAAAAATTTGAAGATTGGTTATCTAGTCCAAGAAGCAAATCTTATTTTGAAAAGGACTGTTTATCAGGAAGGAATGGAAGTGTTTTATGAAATTTCCCTTCTGCGGGAAAAAATGCACAGCTTGGCTGAAATGATGAATAGGGAGAAAGATAATCTGAGTCAGATTATGGAGGAGTATGGAAAAGTTGAGGAAGAAATAGAAAAGAAAGATGGGTATAACTGTGAAGTTCGACTCAAAGCTGTTCTCAGCGGATTTGGTTTCCAAAAAAGTGATTTTGAGAAACAGGTAGAGCATCTCAGCGGGGGAGAAAAAAGCCGTCTTGCTTATGCGAAACTACTCTTGAGAGAACCAGACCTTCTGTTATTGGATGAGCCAACTAATCATCTTGATGTAGAGGCTACTGAGTGGTTGGAAAATTACCTTGTCAATTACCGGGGGGCACTATTACTTGTTTCTCACGATAGATATTTCTTGGATAGAGTTGTAGGGAAAATATGGGAAATGGAAAGAGGAAAGTTAAGATGTTATCGGGGAAATTACACTCATTATCTAAGAGAGAAAGAAGAGGAAATCATCAGGCAGGGAAGAAGGCATAAGCTACAGCAAAAAGAGATAAGACGGCAAGAGGAATTCATCAGAAGAAATATTGTTGGACAAAAGACAAAACAGGCTCAGAGTCGAAGAAAGATGCTGGAAAAGGTAAAGGTAATTTCCAGACCGCAGAGAGAAGAAGAAATGAAAATCAAATTTTCTTCTCAGTTAAGAGGCGGCAATGAAGTACTTGAGGTAAAGTCCCTTGGCAAGTCTTTGCAGGAACTTTTCCTCTTCAAAAATATGAATTTTCAGCTTCAGAGAGGTGACCGATTGGGCATTATTGGACCTAATGGCACAGGGAAAACTACCTTTCTAAGAATAATCATAGGGAAGGAAAAAGCTGATGAGGGTGAAGTAAAGATAGGCAGGAACATCAAGCTCGGGTATTATGACCAACACTTAGCTGAGCTTAATCCTGAAAATTCTATTATGGAAGAGATGTGGTCCATATATCCTAAAGTAAAAGATGAAGAGTTACGTTCGTTTCTGGGTGGATTTCTCTTCAGCGGAAAAGATGTGTTTGTTCCTGTAAAGGATTTGAGCGGCGGTGAACAGGCAAGGGTGCTTCTAGGAAAACTGATACTGGCCAAGGTAAATTTTCTCGTTCTGGATGAGCCTACCAATCACCTGGATCTAAAATCAAGAGGTATTTTGGAAGAAGCTCTTGGCAAGTATGATGGGACTATTTTGGCTGTTTCTCACGACAGATATTTTCTTGATAAAATAGTGGGTAGAATTCTTTATTTCGGCAGAAATGACGAGGTTAAGCTATATTGGGGTAACTATTCCTATTTCTTGGAGAAAAGAAAGGGAGAGATAAAATCCACAAAAATAGCTCAACAAAAAAAGAGAGAAAAATCAGAGGAGCGAAAAAAGAGTATAAAGAAATCCCGAAAAAATACCTTTTCCCTGAATAACTTTGCAGATATCGAGGCTGAAATTGCTCTCTTGGAAGAAGAGAGAGAAAGAGTAACTAAGAAACTGGCAGATGTTGAAGTATACCGCCATCCAGATAAAGTGAATGAATTAACCAGAAGATATGGAGAGATTTCAAAAAAACTGGAGCTTCTCTATAAAAAGTGGGAAAAAGAAGAAAAAAAGTTATCCTAGTTTTCCTACTATTTCTCCTCTTAATTCTTTTCGCATTTTCTCACTTTTTTTAATTAAATCTGTCAAATTGCTCTCTTTTGTTATCTCTAACTGAGGGGAGGGTTTAAAAGTAGGAATCTTTTCCTTTATTTTCCTTTCTAAAGTATTAGGCCATTTTTTTACCAGATTAAAAACTCCTTTCTTACCTTCTCGACAAAAGACTTCCGCTAGAATTTCCAGGAGAAAGGTATGAGGGGAAATGCATGCGAGCTCGGCTGCTCTCAAAGCGTAAGCATTGCCATTAAAAGAAATAGCCAGGCCTGCTTCCTTGACTAGACTTAGGGCTTCCACATCAGTGATGCTGTCTCCTACATACATCACATCACTCAGTTTCCCCCCTGTTCTCTGAAGCGAAGCAAGTACAGCTTTTGCTTTTTCTTTCCCTCCCAGAGGACTGACTTCCTTTAATATTCTGCCACCTTCCATAGAGGGAATCTCTTTTTGAAAAATCTCATTTAATTGCTGTATTGTTTTTTGCATCTTTAGGGATAAATCTTCCTTTTTCTTCACTCCTGAGAGATTAAGAGAAGGTAAAGCTATGATTTCCTGAAGAATTTTCTTTAATCGTTTTATCTCCTGCTCAGGAATCTGATATTTGTCTAGATCCAAAGCTGTAGAGTATGTATTCTTTTCTGGGAAGCCTGTCGCATCACATAATGCCTCTATGTAAGGTTGATAGCTTGTGCTGATAATAAAAGTAGGCATCTTTTCTTTCAGACACGAAAGTGTTCTTTTCGCTCCCGGAATGAAGAGAAGGTGATTTCGGGAATATTCCTTTATTATTTTATTGCTAGCCCCGTAGGCTTTTAAGAAAGGAAGGATGAAAGCCAGGGTTGTTCCAGCCCTATATCCTTTTCTCTTGATAATATCAGTCAGAAAATCATCATATCTGCTGAGCAGGGAAAAGAATTTTTCTCCCTCAGGTAGAAAATAGCCTGAGATTTCCAGGGCATTGTCGTTTTTGGTTATGGGACCTTCACAATCCAGATTAATCTGTTTCATTCTTGATTTCTTTCTCCATCTCTTCATTTAGACAATATCCATCTATTTCTTGTCCTTCTGATATAATTTTTCCTTCTTTGAATTTTATTTTTTCCTCTGAAATAGCCTTAAGAGTACAGACAATCAAGGGAAGTTCCCGTTTTACTCCTTCTTCCCTGATCTTTCTAAAAAGGGGTTCCTCTTCTCCCTCTTCTTCTTTGATTTTTTCCAGAATTTTTCTTTTCAGTTTTTCTTCCATCTTTTTCCACAGATGATCGAACTTATCTCCCTTTAAGGAAAAACTACAGTATGTTAGAATAGGTCCGGCGTCAAGTTGAGGTGTGACCAGGTGCATCATTACCCCACTTTCTTTAGCCTTTTGTTTAATCAACTCCCATATTACCTCCTGCCAGGTCCCTCTGGGACCGCCAGGAAGAGCCGGATGAAGATTTATCATAGGATAATTATGGCATAAGTCTCTTCCTACAATAAGCATATAACCGGCCAGAACAATCAGGTCAATGCGAAATTCATCAATGACCTTTGTTACTTGTAAGTGATAGAGATTACGCCAATCGTTTATTAGCGCAGGATTTCCTTTTTCAGCTAATTTAAGGCCCTTCTTTCTCATCTCAGGTCTAAACTCTCGTGAGGAGAGGGTCACTAGATTAATCCTCAAATTTTCTACCAGGCGAAAAAAGCAGTCACTTTCTTTTTTTTCTCCTTTTATTCTATCGCTGAAAACAAAACTAATGGCAAGATTTCTTAATTTTTTTTTCTTGATATTATCATAGATTACTTTCAGGAGCTGACCTGCCGCTTCGTCTCTTCCAGTAGAAAACCAACCAATCTTATATGTCTTGTCTGCCATGTTCATTTTTTTGAATTATAGAAATTTTATATGCTTGCCGAAGGACATTCCTTAAAAGCAGTGAATAGTCAAAAAGAAAAAGAAGTTTAAGTTCTGGATATTCGATTCTCGATACTTGATGCTCGCAAAAGACAAAAGAGTAAATTAAAGACGAGTATCGAGTATCTAGCATCGAAATACGATTCACGAAATACGATTCACGAAACGCCTATCCGGATAAGAATTCCGTCCATATCCTTTTATGCTTTGGGCAGCTGACTTGGTAGCCAATCTGGCACATTCAAACAGAGGAAGTTTTTTTAGAAGACCGGCCAGAAATCCTGCCGTATAGACATCGCCTGCACCAGTGGTATCTATTGCCTCTGACTTGTCTGCTGGAACTTCTAGCTCTTTATCCCTGGATAAAACATAGGAACCTTTTTTGCCCAGGGTGCAGGCAATAATTTCCATTCCATAACCGAGCAGTTTCTTTGCTCCTTTTTTGTAATCTTTGTTGGTTAGAATCTCTGCCTCTCTCTGAGAGAGAAAGAGAATAAATGAGTGTTCTAAAATGGGAGCAAGCTCTTTTATCCCTTTTGTGGCATGAGGCTCTCCCGGATTGAAACTTATTTTGACCTTGGTTTTTGTGGCTACTAGCTTTTGCGCCTCAAAAGGTATCCTGCCTACAAAGGAACTCATATGCAAAAATTGAGCTTTATTAATATAATCAATATCAAGCTCTGAGTAGGATAAGGTGTCATTAGCGTTAGGAAGAATGATAATACTTCTGTCTTTACTTTTATCCAGTAAAACAAGGCATATTCCACTCCTTGTGTTTTGTCTAATTTTACGGGTGTCTACCCCGGCTTCCTTTAATTCCTTCTGTAAAAAAGCGCCTTCTTCATCTTTACCTGTCTTGCCCAGATACCCACAAGAAAATCCCATCCTACCTAAGGCGTAGATGGTATTAGCCGCTGAGCCTCCTCCACTTTTCATTCTTAACTTACCTTTGTTTTTCAAAAGCTTCCAAAGACCCTTAAATTCCCCGTGGCTTCCCGTTTTTTCTCTTCCTCTCTCCATTTCTAAGGAGGCTAAATTATCTACCTCATAGACCATGTCTATATTTAAGGCTCCCAATCCTACTACGTCCATGGTTGATTGCTCTTTCATTCTCGACGTTACATCTCTCTTTCTCTTAAGTCCATTATCCCTTTCATAAGAGGAAAATGCTTGTCTCGATGGAGTAAAAGGCAATTGTAATGACTGGCTACTGTAGCGATCAAGATGTCAGCCAGGGGCACATTAATTCCCGTTCTTCTCAGTTTAAATCCCACCCTATAGCTTTTTTCCCAGATAATATTGGTTATTTTAAAGGCAGGAAGGGCTGCAAAATCAGCCTGCAATTGACTATATTCCCTTTGCGACCTTGCTCCTCGCAAAACCTCTAAAATTACAATTTCACAAGTTGCTGCCCTCTCTTTGAGAATCAGTGATTTTATCTCATCTTCCAATTCCCTTTCTCCCTTAAAATAGAGAACCCAAATGGTGGTATCTATCAAGCACTTTTCAGAATTCATCTTTCCTCAGCTTTTTTACATCCTCTAGACTGATATTCAATACTGGACTTCCAAAAAGACTGATTAGATGTTCTTTTCTTTTTTTCCTTATCAGTTCTCGGAGTGAGAGATTAACCAACTCCTTCTTAGTTTTGGCTCCTGTTATTTTTTGTGCTTCCTTAAGGAGCTTTTCATCTATGTCTATAGTGGACCTCATAACGCACCTCCTTATGGCACAGTATATATGAATGTTTTGTGTTTGTCAAGTAAGTTATTGAAAAATTTTCGGGAAAAATAAGGGTTGAAAGCCTGCTTAATAAAGAGAAATTTGACATTCTTTTCTATTGTTATAAGATAAAATAGCATTTTAGGACCAAGGAGTAAAGATGGGAAAGATTAAGTTCGGCACTGATGGTTGGCGGGCGGTAATTGCTGACGATTTCACCTTTGCCAATGTAGCCAGAGTTGCCCAGGCAATAGCTGACTATTATCAAACTCAGCCCGATAAGGAAAAAGGATTAGTAGTAGGATATGATGCTCGTTTTTTGTCTAGAGAATTTGCTCAAGAAATGGTAGAAGTATTGGTCGGCAACGGCATTTTTGTAATACTTTCTTTGGAGGACATTCCCACTCAGTGTATATCTTTTGCTATAGAAGATAAGGAGTTAGCCGGAGGAGCGATTGTCACTGCATCTCATAATCCTCCTAAATTCAATGGCATAAAAATCAGAGCTTCTTTTGGTGGTTCAGCTCCTGCTGAAGTTACGGAAAGAATAGAAGCTTTTTTGGGCAAAAATAAAGTAAGAAAGCTTGCCTTAAAAGAGGCAGCCAAAAAAGGATTGATAAAAATAGAAGACCTTGCCAGAGGATATTTAAAGAAGGTTGAGTCCTTTCTTGATAAAGATTTAATAAGAAGAGCTAATCTTAAGATAGTTCATGATTCTATGTTTGGAGTAGGAGATGGGTTTATTGAGAAGCTCCTGGCTAAGTCAGAATGCGAGGTAACTACTATTCACCATAAGTATAATCCTGGCTTTGGCGGTTTAAACCCTGAGCCTATTGAAAAAAATTTAGAGGATTTAAAAAGAAAGGTAAGGGAGGTAGGAGCGGATCTGGGAATAGCTACAGATGGAGATGCAGATAGAGCAGGGGTGGTGGATGATAAGGGGAGGTATCTTACTCCTCATCAGGTTTTCTCTCTTCTTCTTTTATACTTGGTGGAAGGAAGAAAAATGAGAGGAGGAGTGGTAAAGACGGTTTCTCTGGGTTATCAGCCGGAAAGAATAGCCAGGGAATTTGCTCTCTCTTTGGATGAAGTACCGGTGGGATTTAAATATGTTTGCCACAAAATGCGGGAGAAAGATGTTCTTTTGGGAGGAGAAGAAAGCGGAGGATATGGCTTCCGAGGTTACCTTATGGAGAGGGACGGAATTCTTTCTTCCCTTCTTTTTGTAGAGATGGTTACCAAGATGGGCAAGCCCCTCTCTCTTATTCTAAATAATATGGAAGATAGGTTTGGTGCTTCCTTTTTCAAGCGGGTGGATTTTGAAGAGGCGGGAGTGAGTAAATCAAAGATGATAAAAAAGCTTTCATCTTCTGCTCCTTCTTCTTTAGGAGGAGTTCCTTTTAGGGAAATAAAGACCATTGATGGAATTAAATTTATTATGAAAGATGATAGCTGGCTTCTCATCCGACCTTCAGGAACTGAACCTAAGGTAAGGGTCTATGCTGAAGCAACTAATGAGGTTAGGCTCAATAGAATTATTAAAGAGGGTATGCAATTAGCCAAAGGAGCAATATAATTCTCGTATATTGTATTGCGTATATCGTATATCGTGTTGCACAATACGCATCACGCACGACGCATCACGAGATACGAGCAACGAACTATGTATGAAGACGTATTGATAGCTGGATTCGGTGGACAAGGGATAATATTTACTGGAAAGCTTCTTTCCTATGCCGGGTTAAGAGAGAGTAAAGAAGTAGTCTATTTCCCCTCTTATGGGGCAGAGATGCGTGGAGGAACGGCCAATTGTACAGTAATACTATCTACTTCGTCCATTGCTTCACCTATTGTCTCTTGTCCTCAGAATATCATTATGATGAGTCAGCCTTCTTATTTAAAGTTCTTCTCTAGAATTAAAAAGGGTGGGCAAGCTCTCATAAATACCTCTTTAATCAGGGATGAATTGGTTAGAGATGATATAGAGATAATAAGAATTCCGGCTAATGAAATTGCCGAA
>WJOQ01000151.1 GCA_009618505.1 Clostridia bacterium
TCTCTTCCGAGGGTGTTAAGATAATGGGTTCATATAGTTGTTTTTATTATAAACAAATACTAAACATAAGTCAAGCAACAGGGCTCAGAGACCCCGAGTGTGGGTGTTCTTTGAGCCCTTTTAGTTTTCTTGAGGCAGGGTGCTCGGGAAATCAAGGCAAGAGTTCTTCCTCTTCCTCTTCCCGTCCCGTGAGGTGCCTTGACCGTAATCGGGGTCAGCACCCTGCCTCACGAAGGAGGTTGATGCCTATGGAGCAAAACTTTAGGTGAGGTGGTGGAGAAATAAAATTCCTAAATTAATTAAGGAGGAGTTATGAAACACAAGATTTTATGGATGTTGGGGAGCTTCTTACTGGTGGCGGCTTTAGTGCTAACCGGTTGCCCGGCACCAGTAGTAGAGGAGCCGGTGGTAGAGGAGGAGGAAGAAGAGCCAGTAGAAGAAATTCGGGTGGAAGATTTTAGATTTGCATTAGTTGGTGTGATGCACCCTTATTTTGCGCCATTCGAAATAGCAGCAGCTGATTTTATGGCTGATACCGGTATACATACCACATACAGAGCTGCGTCAACTTTTTGTCAAGATGCGTCAAACATAGTTATTGAGGGCATGCTTGCTCTGGGATATAATGCTTTTGCTATGTGGCCAGGTCATCCAAGTGCAGTGAATGTAACTGTTACAGAGCTTGTTGAGCAGGGGATTCCAGTTACTATAGCATCTGCTCCAGTTGATTTTCCAACAGATGCCTCACTCGCTGTAGCTACTGATGTAAAGGCATCGGCAATGGCAGCCGCCGAACATCTGATCGAAGCGATGGGAGGAAAAGGAAACATTGTTAACTTGCTTGGGGCTTTAGGTGACCCTAATACTATATTAAGAAGAGACGGTGTTGAGGAAGTAGTTGCTCGATACCCAGATGTTACGATAATAACTGAATTAGCTGATATTGATGTTTTTGAACCTGCTCTCGACAAAATAGGTAGTGAATTAGCTGCCAGAGTCGATGAAATTGATGGGATGATTACTACAAATTATATTTGCACGGTAGTGGGTAGTGAACTTTTAACCGAACTAGGTGATAAAAGGATAAAATTTGTAGGAATAGATGATGACCCCAAAGTTCTACAGGCAATTAGAGATGGCTACATAGTAGGCGCAATGAGCCAATCCCCGTATGGCCAAGCATATCTGACTTTAGAAGCGTTAAGATTATTGAAGATGGGTTATACGGTTAAAGAGGGGGTATGGATGATTGACTCAGGATCCTTTCTGATTAACAGGGATAATGTAGAGATATATGCTGACATTATAAAGGCAAATGTAACGGACATGCTTGAAACATTTGCTGAAGATTATTTTAATCCACCTGAATAACCCACGGTTCGCCGATGCGTAACAAAAGGGGGAAATGGTGGTAAGATTTGGGTATTATGAACAAGAATCTTACCATAACAAACGAATTGGTGGAAGACATTCCCCCTCCCCCTTATTAAGGAGAAGGGGAAGGGGGATGCACAATTTGAAGGGGATTAGCCTGGGTTAGACGAGTGCGATATGGTTGACCCACATCCTTTCGCAGGGCGCTCACCAGTTCAATCATGTTGAAGACTGGGCTGAGAAACGCTTGGAGACACTGAGAGGTTGTACCGGTCAGGCAGTGCGTGTTCTCGACCTTAACGACGATAGTCTCAGAGTATTTTGCTGGCGCTGGGGAGAGTTTGAGGCGGCACTGAACCAACACCTGTTGCGGGTATACGATTTGAACCCGCAGAGTCTTCTAGAAGAGGTCGATCCTATTTGATAATTCATCAAGAACAGAGGAGAACGTATCACACGGTCTTATCAAGCCGCCGAATCATTTAGACGAGAGAGAATTCATGGTCACGAACAAACTCTTAAAAGAAGGTGGAGATATAATCTCCAAAAGTGAGCCGATTTTAGAATTAAGAGGAATGTGCAAATACTTTGGGGGGGTTCATGCCCTTGAAGATGTGGACTTCGAACTCTACCCTAATGAGGTTCTAGCTCTGGTTGGAGATAATGCCGCCGGTAAATCCACCCTGATAAAGATAATTGCCGGAGTCTATCAGCCGACCAAAGGAGAGATTTACATCGAAGGGAAAGAAATAGAGATCCATAGTCCACGTGCCGCCATGGATTTAGGAATAGCGACAGTATACCAGGACCTAGCTCTAGTAGATAAGCTTGATGTGGTCGAAAATATCTTTCTGGGGAGACCTCTTACCAAATTTCGTTGGTTTATAAATAGGAAAGCAATGGTAGCTGAAACCATCGATATTTTAAAAAGGTTAAAAATATTTATTTATTCTTTGACAGTACCAGTTCAAAACCTGTCAGGTGGTCAACGTCAGGCTCTGGCCGTGGGAAGAGCCATTGCCTTTAGTAGCAAAATAGTCATTTTAGATGAGCCAACTGCCGCTCTAGGTGTGGAAGAGTCTTGGAAGGTTTTAGCGCTTATGAAACAAATAAAAGAGCGGGGAGGATCTATCATCGTTGTTAGTCATAATTTGAGACATATTTTTGATGTATCAGATAGGATTATTGTTCTACGTGGAGGCCGAAGGGTAGGCACAAGGATTAAGAGCGAAACCAATATCGACGAAATCGTCAAACTGATAACTGGCTCATTGCAATTCTGAAATCAATATTATGAGGTGTTTAAGAACCCATTTCTTCTACTGAAAAGTGGATAGAGAATTGGTAAATAATCTGAGCTATCAGAAATTTTAGCCATGGCTGATCGTATCTTGATAATGCAAAAAGGGGCCTTTACTGCGGAATATTAAAGAAGCTGTCCGAAAACTATGATTTCGGTAGTGAGAGGTGAACTACATTGCTGAAGAAATATAATATTGGTTCTTTAATGACAGAAAGTAGCCTTGGGGTTGTTGCAGTTGTGGTATTGTACTCAATCTTTATGGCAATTTTTACAGATACGTTTCTAACTACTGTTAACTTTTTTACTACTTCAAGAGCTTTTTCACTATGGGTAGTAGTAGGTTTTTCGCAAATGATGGCTTTAGTAATTGGTCAATTGAATCTATCTGTTGGTGCTATAGGGGGTTTATCAGGTATAACAGCAGGCTACTTATTCATGAATACAGAACTTCCGGTTTGGGCTGTTATTAGTGCTGGGCTTTTAGTAGGAATGGCATGTGGTTTAATAAACGGGATAATTATTATACGAACAGGAATAAACGCTTTCATTGTGACCTTGGGGACTTTTAGTGTATTTACTGGTATAATTTTTGGAGTTACAGGTGCTACGCCATATTCAGCAATACCTGCTGCTTTTACTTTTATAGGTAGAAGTAAAGTATTAGAAACAATACCACTAGTACTTTTTGTAATGTTGGCCGTAGGTCTGTTATTGTATGTTCTTTTTAAGCGTACTGTTTTAGGTAGAGAAATATTAGCTACAGGTGGTAACGCAGGTGCAGCACTTTTATCAGGAATAAATACTAAAAAGGTTGTTGTAGTAAGTCATGTGATTTCTGGGTTATTAGCAAGCCTAGGTGGTATACTCTTTGTTGCTAGACTTGGTGCTGCGCATCCGAGAATAGGACAGAATTGGCTTTTAATGTCGTTTGCTGTACCGATAATAGGGGGAGTTGCCTTGGACGGAGGCAGGATTTCTATATTGGGGGTAATTTTTGGGGGAATATTAGTGACTTTCATTTCCAATGGACTTGTGTTGTTACGAGTTGATATATTCTGGGAACAGTTTTTTTTAGGGCTAGTGTTATTGATCGCAGTTGGCATTGACAGGGCAAAAACTGTTTATATAGAAAGTAGATATTCTTAAAAGCTAGATTATTATCCCATGGTTCGCTCATTTTTAGGTCGGTCGCCAATAATCGGCAGCCCGCCCGGTATAAGTATGGAGAGGGAAGTCCAACAGTCTTAATATCTGGCGTTGTAAGTTGGAAGTAATCGATAAGTTTTTCCACAAAATTTAGTATAGAGCCTGCTGGACC
>WJOQ01000217.1 GCA_009618505.1 Clostridia bacterium
AGCCCGAAGGTCACAGCTAGGTATATCGGGATCTCCCAGGAAGAGGTCGAAGAGGTGGAGAACTCCGTTTGCCTGTAAGAAGGGGAGTCAAATTTATCATCAGAGACGATTTAAGGGCTATTCTAGGCACAGTTTTGGCTAGAGGCATATAAATACTCAAAGGAGCAAATATGAGCAAAGACTTTGACGACCTGGTGAGAAGAGCAACCTGTCAGATGAAGGTAATGCTCAGGGAAAGGAAAAGGTTCAAGGTTCTTGCGAAGGAGCTAGAGACCTTTACCAAGAAAGATATTGCAGATAAATAATAACAAGAGAGGGCTAAGGAAGGTAAAAGGCAATGAAAACATACAGAGGCAAGTTAGTTGATGGAGGAGCTGGTGGTCAGGTGATTATGGTTGATGAGGATGTAGCTGGATGGGCTACTAAGTGCACATACTCAAAACGCCTTCTTCATATAGAGCGTCATTCCCCAGACGGCTTTAACTGGGGCTACGGAGGCTCGGGACCGGCCGATACAGCTTTGTCAATTCTCACAGATTGCGTAGGCAAAGATGTAGCAAATGCTTTCTATCAGGAGTTCAAACAGCAATTCGTGGCTGGTTGGGGGACATCCTTTGAGATTACAGAGAAGAAAATAAAGGCTTGGTTACAACTAGAAGCCCTGGAAAGGAAGCTGGGCGGGAGAAGGAGATAATGGAATTCACTAAAAAAAACATTCTTACTTGGCTAGACCAACACGAAAGAGTAACCGAGCTAAATGCTGAAAATAGCTTTTCTCAGCGTAAATATATGATGTTCGGGCATTGGAAGGCTATAGGACTTCACATTAGAAAAATGAAACGAGAAATCAAGGATTGGGAAAAAACAAAAATGCTCTTTCCAGGGCTGAGGGAAGAGGGAAAGTAAAATGTGGATAGCAAGAAGTGTCTTTCTAGTTATAATAATCGGATACAGTTGGATGGCTTTCGACAGCTATAAGAAGCAAAATAATCCGATTGGCGAATATATAATTGCAGGTGTCTTTGCGGGAATATGGCTACTCACTGAACTTATATTTAGTTGATTGAGATAGAGGAGGATCTTTGAATGCCTTATATAAATGATAAAAAAGCAGCCGAAATAAGGAACGCCCTGGCTCTTATTCTGCGAGCTTCGTTTGACACCAAACAGCAGGACAGAGTTGAGGATATAGCTAGGCAGGTGGGAAGGATCGGCGGACTGCTATCTCAGAAGAAATATTGAGAAGGCTTGGCCCGGGATAGGCCCTAAGACCAAGCCCCCAGGAGTGTATGATGAAGAAGACTCCCACAAACAAGTATAGCGAAATTGTGGAGCAATGCAAACAAGCCCTGACTGTCATTATCCTCAGCGCAGACATAATCAGAACTCGTGAGACTTTGAGTCCGGAAGGTAAGAAGTGTTTAGAGGAAATAAGAAGTCAAGCCTGGCGGATCAATAGAGAGTTGAAGAAAGGGGATCACTATGGGCTACTATGAAGGCAGAAATTTACCTTGCAAATTTATCTGGGATTTTTGGATCGGCCTGTTCAGATGGATCTTTGGCAGGAAAGAGAAAAAAAGACGCTCATAGAGCTTGATATAGGCACTTTGACGATATGATATGAACTATATGACCTATGAAAAATACAAGCGGCTTGTATCAAGAGGATTTTATCAAGCTAGTTCTATATTATAGCGATTTTTTAATAACAACAACCGGGACTGCTTTATCAAAAGCTGGCACCTCCTAGCTTGTGACCACTTTTACCACTGTTCGGCACTAAGGCAGTCCCGGAAATTGAGAGGAAACAAGATAATGAGTGAAGAAAAAGTGTATCGAGGAACAGTCAAGAGCTATAATGAAAAAAGAGGGTATGGTTTTATAGCTAGGGAAGATAACCAGGGAGATCTCTTTTTCCACGTTTCAGACCTACTGGACCGTGACTATAACCCGCAGCGAAACCACCAGGTAGAGTTTGAGGTGGCCAAAGACAGGAAAGACAGGCAAAAGGCAATCCAGGTCAAAAGAGTAGTGAAGTAGAGAAAAAAAGGCTTTCATACAGGCTCATACAGGCACTTTGTCATTGCGAGCGGAGCTATATGACCTATGGATCCTCAAAAGGGCTAATTTTAAGTCTGAAGATAAAGGCTACTTCTATATTATAGCGATTTTAAGGAGGGGATAATGGTACTAAATCACATTGAGGTTTTAACCGGGAAATGGCTTAATTATGAAGGGTACTTCACTCAAAATAGAGTGCCTTTTTGGTTGCCAAAAGAAAAAACGGGCAAAAGACAATCTCAATGGTCAGACATGGATATTCTAGCAGTAAAGGAAAACGAGGTAAAAATTGTTGAGTGTAAAGCTTTTTTGGGAGTTGCACCAAGAGAGATAGTAATTAAGAGAATTAAGGAACGTTTTGAAATTGGTTCAGAGTATATACTGAAGAGTTACCCCTGGCTCAAGGATAAAAAAATGAGCTTTCTGCTGATAGCTGAAGCTCCCAGGAATCTTGAATCCTATAAAAGTTTGTTAGGGGACAATATCGAACTAAAGCACTTCAGAGAAGTGATAGAAAAGGTGTTAAGTCACCTAAGAACCAAGTCACCCCCAGATAAGTATAAGGGAACGATATCGTATGGGATTAAAGAAGAAGAAAATATGTGCAGATTACTTTTAACCTTGCTTGCTTATGGATTTATAAAATAAGCTTAAAAAATAACGGTAAGTTAACCAACCAGGAAGAAGAAAGGAGCTTAGAGATGATTCTAAAATCGGGAGAACAAAAAAGAAGAGAGGAAAAAGCTATAGTTAAGCAGTTTAGCTGGGTTGAGCGTGATGAGAGGTCCTTGCAAGGAGAGGAGATTCTTTTCTTAACTACTCAAAGACTGATTCTGGAAAGAAGCTCAAAAGGTAAAGCAATAACCCTATTTGAGTTCCCCTTTGGGGCGATTGACCAGGTGAGAATAGAGGGATTGATAAGTAAATTTTTATTGCTAAGGGTTGTCCTTAACCGGATAAGCTCAAAAGTTGAGGGAATAGACTTTTCCAACAAAGAAGGAGTTGCTTATATCAAGATTAAGGTAGATGGTCCAAAGGGGCTTGCTAAAGAAATAAGAATCAGAAGTGGAAAAAAGTAGAGCTAGTTAAGATAGGGATAATGTCTAGATGGAATGGCTCTCCTAGAGTTTGTAGCCTTGCAGAGTTAATAGGGAAAATATGGACCAAAATGGGTCACAGTCTTTAGGTGTTTGCTCCTAAAGACCGAGAGGTCAGAGTTCTTTTATAATTCTAAAATTTAACCTTATTTGATCAGATGTGTCAAACAAAATTCAAAATCTACTATAATGATAGTTTTGTCGTTTTCTTAGTATCTGAAACAGAAAGAAATGAGCTTGATATTGACGAACAAATAAAAAAGAAAAAATGAAAACCTTTTTAAGATTACTATTATATATCAAGCCTTACCGAGGTAGATTAGTAATTGCTTTCATATTGGCCGCAGGGGTAACCATATTAGGATTATTACCTCCTTATCTAGTGAAAATCATCATTGATGAGGTAATCCTCAAGAAAGACCTGCATCTATTTACTATTATCATAGGAATACTTTTTCTTGTCTATATCTTGAGAAGTATTCTCATCTCCTTTCGTATTTTCCTAGACAATAGAGTCCAACAAGGTCTTATTTTTGATCTCCGTAACCATGTTTATCATAGCCTGCAGCGTCTCTCTTTGAGTTACTTTGAGAGTACAGACACGGGGAAAATAGTCTCGCGGATTATTAATGATGTAGAGGCTCTACAAGCAATAGTTACCGCAGGACTAGCTACTCTCTTTGTTGCCTTTATTACTTTTACCGGCTCATTAGTAATTTTAGTAACAATAAACCTGAGGCTAACTTTGATCGCCATGCTCCCCATTCCCCTCCTCACCTTCTTAATATTTAGATTCAGTGGAAAAGCTCACCGAAGTTATCGTCAGGTGCGT
>WJOQ01000285.1 GCA_009618505.1 Clostridia bacterium
TTATTGCAGACAGACAGACTTCGCTTCCTTTCTTGGGAATCGGGATAGACATAGTAATCAATGAACAAATAGAAGGGGTTAAAAGAACGCTACATAAGTTATTTGAGGAAGAGAAATATGGAATTATCTTTATTACCCAGTCTTTAGCCGCAAAGTGCTTAGACCTAATCGAAGAATTAAGTGAAAAAAAATCTTCTCCTCTTATAACTATTATTCCTGATTCCAGGGGTGAGGCTTCTGGAATAGCCGAACAGAGATTGGGGAATCTGATAAGAAAAGCTGTAGGAATGGAACTCCCCGGTAGTTCATAATCCATTGACAAAAAGATTATGATTGGGAGATGTTCATCAATGAATAATGAACTAATTAACCAGCGAGACGCAAGTAAGCAGCAGCGAAGAACAATAAGAGGGAGGATTTACTCCAGGTGTTTTTAAATACAGAAAAGATGATATATAGAGGTGTGATTAGACCAGGCGGTCTTCATTCCTTCCAAATGGAAATCAAGGAAAGCAACCTGCTCGTCTTGGCTGATAAGAAACTATCCAAAGAGACCGAGGAGGCTCTGATTTGGTGTCGTAGGGATATAGAGCAATATATTTATAAACATCCTGATTTCAGAATTACTCTCAAACCATTTCCACCAGAAGAAAAAATGCCTTCTATTGTAAGAGATATGGCCGACGCAGCTCAGGAGGTAGGAGTGGGACCTATGGCTGCAGTAGCGGGAGCAATAGCAGAATTTGTAGGAAGAAAGCTTTTAGAACATTGCCGTCAAGTCATAGTGGAAAATGGAGGAGATATCTTTATCAAAACAAAAAAGAGAAGAAGAGTGGGGATTTACGCTGGAAATTCTCCTTTATCAGAAAGGATCGCTTTAGAAATAGAGCCTCAAAATACACCTTTAGGTATATGTTGCTCCGCAGGAACATTTGGACATTCCCAGAGCTTGGGAGAAGCAGACGCAGTAGTCATTCTCTCTCCCTCTGCTTCTTTTGCTGATGCCACAGCTACTGCTGTAGGCAATATAGTGAAAGACGACGATAGTATTGGCAAAGGCTTAGAATTTCTTAAGAAATTTCCTTTGGTTAGAGGAGGAATAATTATAAAGGATAAAAAAATGGGAGTGTGGGGACAAGTGAAGATAGTAAGGGGAATCTAAATGTACAATTATTTCAAACAAAAATGGGCGGTAATTCTTGAAAGGGTAAAGCGAATCAATAAGAGAAAATTGGTCATTGTTTCTCTCATAATGGTGGGAATAATCATCTGTTTCATACCCTTATTTGTATTCCAGGCTAGAGTTAATCGGGATGCTAATAAGAATTTAGGTCTGGCTACTCTTTATTATCAACAGGCACAGGATGTAGAATACAAAGAAGAAAGATTAGATAGATTACAGGAGGCAAAACTTCTCTATCAGAATATTCTGGCTAGTTTTTGGGTTAGAGACAAAAAGATGCCTCTGTTTTATCTGGGAAATTGCCTTTATTCCCTGGGGGAATACAAAGAGGCAAGTGAGATTTTACAGGATTTCGATAGAAAATACAAAAATGATTACTTTGCTCCTTGGGCAAAGATGAAACTGGCTGCCAGTTACGAGCAAATTAAAGAATATAAGGAAGCTATCAATTCTTATAAGAAAATATTGGAGAAACACCCCCAAAGTTCAATTTGCCCTCAGGCGCTCCTGGGAGTAGCCAGATGCCAGGGACTACAAGGTGAATGGAGTGAGGCTCAAAAGAGCTATGAAGAAATCCTTTCTCGTTATCCCCTATCAGAAGAGAAAGGAATAGCCGAGATAATGCTCCAACGGTTAAGAGCGCAGGCAAGGTTGTAGAAACTCTACAAACTAATGAGAAGTTGACAAAGCCTCTTTTTATCCTAAGATAGAAAGAGGCATAATTTATTGAGGAGAGAGATAGATGAGTTCTGATAAAAGAAGAAAGAGAGCGAAGATCGCTAAACACAAAAGGAAGAAAAAGCATCGGGCAAGTCGTCATAAGAATAAGTAAAAACAAATAATTAACCGTAAAATGATTATTAAATAGGGAGTTTATTGGATGAAAGAAGAGGTGCGGGTTCGCTTTGCTCCCAGTCCTACGGGGGAGTTACATATCGGAGGAGCAAGAACGGCTCTTTTTAACTGGCTATTCGCACGTCATAACCAAGGGAAATTTATCCTTCGCATAGAAGATACAGATGTTGTGCGTTCGAGAGAAGACTTCTCTAAGTCAGCTATGGATAGCCTTCGTTGGTTAGGGTTGGATTGGAATGAAGGACCGGGCAAGGAGGGAGATTATGGACCTTATTTTCAATCTCAAAGGCTTTCCATTTATCAGAAGTATGCCGGCAAGCTTATAGAAGAAAAGAAAGCTTATTTATGCTATTGCACTCAGGAGGAGCTGGAAGAGAGCAATAGAAAAATGCGAGCAAAAAATGAACTCCCGCGCTATGATGGCCGCTGCAGAACTCTCTCTCCTACTCAAATAGTGAATCTGGAAGAAAAAGGAAGATTACCTAGTATCAGATTTAGAGTGCCTGAGAAAGGAATTACCTATGTAGAGGACTTATTAAGAGGAAAAGTAAGTTTTTCCAATCAGATGATGGGTGATTTTATTATACTCAAATCCAATAAAACCCCTGCTTTCAACTTTGCTAATGTAATAGATGATGCTTTAATGAGGATAACCTGTGTTATTAGAGGAGATGACCATCTTTCTAATACTCCCAGGCAAATTTTACTTTATAAAGCCCTGAACCTTGAAAATCCTCAATACGTCCATATACCTATGATTTTAGGCAAAGATGGAGCAAAACTAAGCAAAAGGCATGCAGCGACCTCGGTCTCCTCTTATCGAAAAGAGGGGTATCTCCCCTGGGCTCTGGTAAACTACCTGGCTCTCCTGGGATGGTCTACTGCTGATAGTCAACAATTTTTTGGAAAAGAGGAATTGATAGAGAAATTTTCTCTGGAGAAAATAGGAAAGAGTGCAGCTATTTTTGATTCTCAGAAATTAAAATGGATGAACGGAGAGTATACCAGAAGAATGAACTGGAAAGGCTGGTGGGATAGATGTGATGGATGGTGGCGGCTAATTCAGACTGAGCAGGAGAAACAGGAAAAACGCGCCAATATGCTCAAAAAAGTTGGGTCAACAACGATTAAGATGGCCGAGATAATTCAGACTGAGCAGGAAAAACGCGCCAATATGTTCAGGCAATTCAGGGATGATCCAGACAAAATGGCCGAGATAATTCCACTTGTGCAGCCAAGAATTAAGACTTTCCCGGACATCTTTGAGCAAGCAGACTTCTTTTTTGACAATAATTTCAACTACGATTCCGCCGCAGTACACAAAAGGTTAAAAAAAGATTATGTTCCTTTATTGCTAAAAGAGATAAGAAAGCGAATTGAACAGCTTTCTCCTTTTACCAAAGAAAACCTGGAAGATATGGCAAGAAACTTAAGCAAAGACTTCTCTTTGACTACCGGGCAAGTATTTCATCCCTTACGAGTTTCTCTTACCGGTAAAATGAAGGGCCCAGGATTATTTGAACTGGCCGTTGTATTAGGTAAGAAGGAAGTCCTTAGAAGGATTGACAGAACCGTAGAGATGCTAAAGACCGTATATCGTATCTAGTATCTCGTATCTCGAAAAAAAAGAAAAAAACCGTAGAGCGAAAAGTGTAGAACCATAGCGTAAAATTCAAAATGAAATTCAAAGAAAGAAAAATAAGTTCTAGGTTTTGAATTATGGTTCTTCGCTTTTAGTTTTTAGCTTTACGCTATACTAGATACGAGATACGAACAACGAGATATTGGGGGATCGGCTAGTGGTAGGCCACGAGGCTCTGGATCTCGCAGCGGAGGTTCGAATCCTCCTCCCCCAGCCATGAAGTCGTATCTCGTTGTTCGTATCTCGTGAATCGCAAGAAGATTTAAAACGCACAATACCGTTGGGATTCGAAGCCG
>WJOQ01000168.1 GCA_009618505.1 Clostridia bacterium
GAATAAGCATCCAGGCCAGACCATACTAATCTCGGCCAGATTAAGTCGCCAGTGATATTCTTTAGCCGCTTCTCTCATCAGAGAAAAGCCCCCCCGCATAAGAACAGATTTTAGCCGCATACAATGCCTTTTTAATTGCTTCCAGTAGATTTTCTTTAGCGCCCTTACTCCCCCTTTATACGTTATCTCTCCGCTTGAAACGAGCCTTCCCACTGCTCTACAAATCATTCTATCGAAGACTTCGAACCGGCTTCTTTCTGAGAAAATCTTCCTTCCATCACATACGGGTCCCACAATTGAGGTAAGCAAAGAAGCTCCTGCCATATGGAGTAGATAGTGCTCTATATTCCTGGGGGAAGGATAATTAACCCTGGGGTGGGGACTTTTTACCCGACGTCTTCTAAAAGTTAGAGTCGGTTTCGACAAAAAAATATAATCTGATAGAATAGAATCGATAGCGGCAACGATAAGGAAACTGAAAAAATAAGCATAATGAGTCATGTTACCCTGCCAGATATAGCTAAAAAAGCTGACGTTTCCGCAACTACAGTTTGTCGAGCATTAAATAACAAACCTGATGTGAGTTCTAAAACTAAAGATAAAATCGTCAGAATGGTTAAAAATAAAGCCGGAGGGAGGTGAAAGATACCTTAGAAAAGTGGTTCCTGAGTCAAATTACTGATAAGGAGGAGAAGAATGAAAAGACCTAAAAGAGGAATTTTGTTTACAGTTGTGCTTATGATCGTCTTGGTGTGCTTCGCTAGCACAGCCGTAGGGAAAGTTACCTTAAACTTTCAGGGATGGGAAGCTAGTCCCTTAGAGACTGAAAGTGTAAGGAAAGGGATAGCGCTGTTCGAGAGCCGGAACCCGGATATTAAGGTGGAATATATCCCTTGTCCGTGGTCAGAGCACCACTCAAAATTACTAATTTTGTATGCGGGAGATGCAGCTCCTGATGTGGCATTTGTGGCTGCCGAACCGTTTTATCGGGAGTTTGTGAAAAGAGGGGTGCTACTGGATATCACCGAACCGTTTTATGAAGAGCTTAAGCTGGAGGACTTTATCCCTATAGACCGTGAGAAGATGGTCGTAAATGGTAAAATTTATGGTATAAGCTCTTGTGTGGTTGCAGGGGTTCTCTTTTCTAACACAAATCTCTATGATGAAGCGGGTCTGGATTATCCTCCCAGAAACGTTAATCAGGCTTGGAAATGGGATGAGTTTATCGACGTAGCCGAGAAATTAACTCTGACCGATACATCAGGCAAGGTAACTCAATATGGATCGTACGGATTGGAAGCCTGGTTCGGCCTTCACTCTGGCCACCCTCTTATTCTATCCAATGAAGGTAGATTGTTCAATGATGATTACACTAAATGTTTAATGGATCAGCCAGCCGCAGTTGAAGTAGTTCAGAAGATGGCCGATGTTAAACGCATCCATAAAGCTTCTCCTGACGCTTTCATCCTACAGAATATAGGAATGAATGCAGCGCAGATGCTCGAAACTGGTAGAATTGCCACACTCTTCGATGGTTCTTGGTCTCTACAGCTATTAGCAACTTTGGATTTCCCTATTCAGGTAGGAGTTTTGCCTGTGTTTAAGAAACCTGTCAGCGTTGGTACTGCGCATGTTCATTCTGCTTTTAAGGCAACGGAGCACCCAGAGGAAGCCTGGAAATTTGTCAAATTTTTATCATCAGAAGAATATCAAGTTGATCTCATAAGGGCTGGCTTATGGATGCCTAACCGACTCTCTTTGTACACTCCGCAGGGAATGGAGCGCTGGCTCAATCCAGAGGTGTACCCTGAGGGATATGAAGGCATAGCTGAGTACTTCCGTGACTATCTAGAGCTAATCCCTTACTGTTTCATACCCCAGGAAGTTCAAGATATCATAGAAGAGGAGACACAGTTGATTTGGACGGATGAAAAACAAGCGGTTGAACCGGTAATGAAAAGGTTGGTAGAAAGAGTTAATGCTGTGCTAGCTGAACAGTAGATAGACAGCACTTAGATTTTGAGAGGTCGCTCAGGTTTGAAAACACTTTTTTTCACCTGAGCGACCTAGAGTTATAAGATTGGATGAACCCTGAGAGGATGAAAAATGGTTACACAACCTCTGAGAAGAAAATTGAAGAAAAGGAAGGTGAAAGGCATTGCTTATAATGAGGTTTTATGGGGGTATCTATTTCTTTTGCCTAATATATTCGGTGTCTTCTCATTCATCTTCTTTCCTCTAGTCGTAGCTCTAGGCCTCAGCTTTTTCAAATGGGACATTTTGACACCTTCTGTCTTTTTCGGCCTAAAGAACTACATTAAGATTTTCCAGGATATTACCTTCCTTAAAGTTTTCCGGAATACAATTTATTATGTTGCAGGAACTGTGCCCTTAGGAATTTTTATAGCTCTGATTTTTGCAGTAGCGCTGAACCGAGCCAGTCGTCTCATCAAACTATACCGTGCCATCTACTTCCTTCCTGTAGTTTGTTCTATGATAGCTGTCGCTATCGTATGGCAATGGATTTATAATCCCGAGTTCGGATTCTTAAATTTTGTCTTGAGTTTTATAGGTATCAAAGGACCTAAGTGGTTATCCAGTACTCAGTGGGCGATGCCAGCGCTTATTCTTGTCAGTATTTGGAAAGGATTAGGATTCAACATAGTAATTTTCTTAGCTGGTTTACAGGGAATTCCTGATGTTTACTATGAAGCTGCTCGGATTGATGGAGCTAGTACCTGGAATCAATTTTGGCGAATTACGCTACCATTGCTTTCTTCTACCACTTTCTTTATTACTGTTATTTCAGTAATAGGCTCATTCCAAATTTTTGACCAGGTATTTATCATGACGGACGGTGGGCCGGCCAGAAGTACTTCAGTCATTGTGCATTATTTATACCAAAATGCATTTCTATATTTCAAAATGGGTTATGCCAGTGCTATGGGCTGTATTCTCTTTGCTGCAATTTTCTCAGTCACCCTAATCCAAGTATGGAGAGCTAAGACCTGGGTTCATTACGGTATATAAGGATTAGTTTATGCGGAAAGAACAGATTTATGTGAGGACGTTTGTTCACATAATATTGGCGTTTGGTGCCATTACTATGATAGCCCCATTTATCTGGATGGTAAGTACATCTCTGAAATCCTTGAACGAAGTTTTTGTCTTTCCACCAACCCTGTTTGGGGAATCACTAAGGTGGAATAATTACCTTCAGATATCTGAAAGATTTCCGTTCAGCATTTTCTTCCTCAACAGTCTGAAGATAGCTGTCCTGGTGACTGCAGGCCAACTTTTCACCTGCTCTTTAGGTGGGTACTCTTTTGCTCGTCTAAAATTTCCTGGACGCGATATTATTTTCCTCTTGTATTTAGCTACGCTGATGATTCCTTACTTTGTGATAGTAATCCCTATATTCATCATGATGAGGAGTTTTGGGTGGGTAGATACGCATTATGCTTTGATTGTACCAGGATTATTTAGTGCTTTCGGTACCTTCTTGATGAAGCAGTTCTTTCTTACTATCCCCAGAGAGCTGGAGGACGCTGCAAAGATCGATGGGTGTACCCCCTTCGGTATTTACCGGCGTATTTTTCTACCTCTATCTAAGCCTGCTTTGGCAGCACTAGGGATTTTTACTTTTATGTGGTCATGGAACGATTTTCTGGCACCGCTGATTTTCTTAAACACGATAACCAAAAGAACTATTCCCTTAGGATTGGCTGTTATGCAAGGATTATACTCAACAGACTGGCCTAGTTTGATGGCAGCGAGTGTCCTCAGCGTAATGCCCATTATTATTGTATTCCTCTGTGCGCAAGAATTCTTCGTCAAGGGCATCACCTTATCTGGCCTCAAAGCTTAGGTGGCAGGTAAGCATCTTGATATGATGAAAGCTCTTTAGCAAAACTTTTTATTCTTCTCAAACAATACCAGCTGAGAAGCGAAGGTAGGCCGAAAGG
>WJOQ01000231.1 GCA_009618505.1 Clostridia bacterium
AAAGGGGGCTAGTTACCTACGGTTACGAAGAGGTTACCAATTACTATAACTACTACTAGTAGTACGTTATACTTGTTTTTAGGTAGTTATATGAGCCTTATTAAAGAGCTACTTCTTTTTGAGTCTTTATTGTATATCGTGTATCTCTCTCTGAGCCTGTCTTTTCAAGCGCGTGTTACGGCGGTAAGTAAAAATATCTCATTACAAGCCCTCGTTACAGCCGTAAGGAAAATTGGACCCTACTAGATAAATTCCCTTACATTCCGTAAGTAAAAATTACCTGTTACAACTGTAAATAATTCTATCTCGTAACAACCATAAGGAAAACAAAGAGGTTAGTCGCTCCTTTCAGTCGCTTTCTCCCAAAGAAAAACCTCCACATCATAGGCAGGAAGCCTATTTGACGCTCCTTGCCTAGTCTCAATTTAATTATTTGAGAATGCTACCTCTAAGAGCTTTTTATTAAATGGGTAATTAGCCAAAGCTCCCAAAAGTTCTTCTATACGCTTCCTTACTTGTTCTTCTAACGCTCCCCGTCCCGTTTCTTTTTTTATCTGGTCAACAGCTATTATTACCAAAGCAACTCCAAAAGATGCCTCGTTTTTATCAAATAGGTCTTTCACAACATCTTTTGCCATTTTTTCATCTTTAAAGTATCGGTCCGATGTAGCTGCCATTTTTTTCTCCTTTTTATTATCTTTCTAAAAATCCGCTCTATTCCTATCCTAAACCTACTGACCTCAACTTCTGTGTTTTTCTGACCGCTTCAAAACCTTGTTTCTCTAAACTTGTCTACACCTCTCTATAAGGAACGATATAGAAAGTTATCAAAAACAAGGGTTCAATAGGGTCAGAAGGGGCTTTTAGCTTTAGGCTTGATTTTGTTTTTCTTGTTTCTCCCTTAAAGCCAATTCCATTTGAATTAATTCTTTGGTCTTGCCAAATTGCCATATTATTTTTCTGTGTTTTCCTACACTACGGTGTTTTTTCACACCATAACATACCTGTAAAGCCCCTGCAATATCGTTAAGATGTCGGCTTAACCCCTTAACAGTTTTAAAGAAAGAGGTCCCTAGTTCTTGGTCTTCAATAAGCCTTCTCCATACATTAAATAATTCACTTGTTGAATACCAAACCTTTGGATCAAATTCCCATTTCTCTAGTAGCTCTGGAACTGGAGAAAATTGTAATACTTGCCAATCTTGCTCTTTTTTTAAGCGGTTGAGAATGTCCAGAGTTTGTGTCTCTCCATCGGGAAATTTTTTGAGGAGTTTTTGCAGCAGAACTGCAAAGTCCTGCAACCTGAATGGTATTGATATTACTTGATTTTTTTTAAGGAGCTCTAAGTCTCTATTTAGCTGCATTAGTAAATCTGCCCATAAACAATCTCGATTCACAAGCACCCCTTCATATAATTCACTTAGCGGTATTTCTTGAGGTCGCGGCTTCATCTTGAGAATTATCATCCGGCTGGCGGTGGTTGTTTCTCGGAAGGGTGCTTCTATTGAAGTTAAGGCTACAAAACATCTTGGCCATACTGGGAATTGTTGATTAGTGACCCAGAGTTTTCGTATGATAATTTGTATGCCAGTAGAAATTCTATCAAGTGCTCCGCCCAACCATTTCATTGGTTTATTGACATTATCAAGAATCAATAAGTGGTTACTGGTCACAGCGGGGGCCCAGGCTGCTTCATCTTTGAGTTCCACAACTTCTCCATGAGTTCCTTCAAATAGTTTTTGAAATCGAGCTAAAGCGGTAGTCTTTCCAGAATTTATTTCTCCTACTAAAGTCAAAAGTGGTTTGGTAGGTAGAATTTCTGCAAAGAAAAGGCTTCTTAACCAAATCCACAGAACCGTTTGCTGTTGCTCTGGACTCAAGGATACACTTTCTCCAAAGTCGAAGGATATATCTTCGATTAAGTTTTGATACACACTGATTGGCTCATCAAATTTAGCCTGCCAAGGCTCAAAGCCAAATTTCTCCTTGAAGAAGACTCCGTCACTTCCATTGTCTATTTCTTCTATATTCTTTCCATCTAATTTGTAGACTAGCCCTTCTCCTGCATAAACATAGAGTAGGACTTCTGTAGGCTTATAGTAACTGTGCAAAAATACTTGAACTTTATCTCCCGATTGAAGGATCTCATCTTGCAAAGCTGCCTTCACCCAATTGAAAAGGGTCTCTGAGGGATTGATACCGTATTTTTTGTCGAGAATCATTGGCATTAAAGGAGACTCAATGTCAATTACTCGTTTATTTTTGCTATCAAACCAAAAACAATCAAGATCTTCAACTTGTAAGAAACGCCCCTTTTCCTTTAAATCGGCAATGATTTTTTCGCCAATACGACGATAGCGTTCCCAGATAGGTCTTAATCGAGGATGTTTTCCTTCGGTTTTCCATTGACGAATCTCATCTATCTGACGCATTGTGAGAGGAATGCGCTTCTCTCTCAATAATACTTCCAGCTCTGGCAAGTCAGCAGCAGAAATATATGGTTCAAGGGCTGTTCGAGCAACTAACTCTTCGCCTTTGCGACCTTTTGCATACGTCTCCTTGAGAACTGTTAACCTGCTTGACTGCTCTTCATCCCGAGCAATCGCACAAATTTTTTTCAATAGTTGTCGGGCTAGTCCTTCTGGCCAATCATATTTGAACATATAACCAGCCAATCCCATTGTAAGTTGGTCTCTTTGGCCTTCCTTCCAATACTTCATCATTAAGTCTTCTATCTCTTCATCAATCGACAATCCAGGCATCTCCTTCCCCTGTTTCTTAAATTCATCTAACACCCATAAGGGCAAAGGGGCAAAAGATACTTCTGAAGGGGTTACTGTCCAAACTTTGTCTTTGCTTGGCGGGAAAACAGCAATATGTCCTTCAGCCTTAAACTCTATTTTCTCAGGAGTTCCTGAAAATAAGTCCCTGCTCGGGCACCACTCTTTTTTGTTGGAACTTCTTTGACAAAAACAGTCGTGCTCTCCCTTTTTTGTCTCATGTATAGGAGTTTCGGGCAACGTACCATATGAATCTACTTTTTTTCGAGCCTCTGGAGAATCAATATCCATAACGACTAACGGACGCTTCTCTCCATTTATCTCCACACTGCTCACAGCCCCGGTAATTACTCCAACATCAGCACTTGGCCACTTTCTAAACCATCCTTCAATCTCCGAAAGTGGAGGTCTGATTTTACTCTCGTGGATTTTCTTCCATTTAACATAAGGTTTTTTGGTCCCCGGCACTAGGGGTAATGGACACAAACCTAAACTATAATAGTATCTACCCCATTCTAGGCTTGAGGGTTTATTGGTGGGAAATTCTCTTGTTTCTGTTGTTTCTTTGTTCATCGTTAGTCCTTTTGGCCGGGGAGGAAAGGACTAACCCGAACCCCCCCAGCCTGGCGATAATCGCCTTTTATTTTAATTATGGCACTTGCTGTTTCTTCTTTTTTTTGTAGATTCTCGTTCTATCCTTACACCAATAAGGACTGCAACAGCGAGGGCAATGAATAACATTCCTTTTTCGTGGGTGCCATTGGTGACCGCACCTTTTGCATTTTAGTTTCTTGGGCATTTTTACTTCCATAATTTACCCTCCTAGATACATATATAAGTATATACTAAACAAAAACTTTGTCAAGAGAAATTGACCATAACTCAAAAATCCAGTCTGAGGATCCTCTTATTTTCCCTCAAGGTTGGATTTCCCTCTTACAGGGCCAAAAGTTAGACGTGCCCCTGTGTCTTTCTTCATATTAAAAATCTAAGTGGCTAAAAGCTTGGCTCTAAGGGGGGTATCTTAGGAGATATAGCCAAACTCATCTAACAAGCCCTCGATGTCCCTTCCTTTTAGGTCAACCGGTTCGTCTAATCTATCTCCCGGAACCATACCATTACCCCCTGCTCCTTCTCTAGTCTTAGATT
>WJOQ01000056.1 GCA_009618505.1 Clostridia bacterium
GAAAAAGGGGGAAGTCTGGACGGCAAATACCTCTAAAAAGCATTTATCCTTCTTTTATAATTGGGGGGCTTGACAAAGTAAATATATGTATTATACTTCTTTTAATAAGAAGTAGCAAAGGAGAATAAATGATGAATAAAGAAGTAATGAGTCCCAAAGAAGCCGCTGAGTATATTGGTATTAGTACGATTACCTTTTATAAACTTCTGAAGAAAGGACAAGTGCCGGCAACCAAATTTGGAAGGCAGTGGAGAATCAAGAAGGAAGTCCTGGACAGATTCTTAGAAGGAAAATTAGTAGGGAAAACATAAATGACAGAGCCAGACAAAAAAAGTGGCCCAGGGTTTAGCTGGGCCGAGGACGGCTGAGACCAGGCAAATCAGGATTTACTCCTGTTAATCACAGCAGCCTATTTTTATTATTAGCAGATGAAAGGTTTTAAGTCAAGGTTCACAAAGAAATCTAGAGGGGATATCCTCAAAGCCGGGGGGGTCTGGATCTCCAGTCTATCCTCCCCGGTGAAGACTGGGGACGAGATAATTTGGCACGCTATTATCGCTTACCATTAAGGTTGATAACCCAGGGCAAGTGGCTGCGCATCACGCACGGCGCAAAGGCCGTTTTGCCAGTCCTGGGAATGCACGCTGACGACAACGGTGTTTGCTGGCCTGGTGTAAAACTAATACAGGAATTAACTGATCTCTATCACAGAGACACCATCAGAGAAGCAACTCGCTCCTTGATAAGCCTGGACTTGATAGAGAAGGTCAGGCAAGGCCGCCGCAATGTCTATTATCTCAAGCCCCCCGCTATTACAGTAGGAAAATCATATTATCCGATGTCAGAGGAATTTATAAAAACTCATTGGAAAAGCCTGTCTTATGTAGAAAAGGCGGTTTTTGGTGTCCTGGCGGTCAAGGCGGCAATAGAGGATCCTGACTGGCCGGATGTTCCTGAAGGAATAAATCTACCCCCCTGGGCAGAAAGGCTAGAGCTTGGAGATGATGAAGATGTCTTTGGACACGGCGAAATCCAGAAGAAAAAATGGATAAGATTGGCTGGTGTCTCTTTTCCTTCCTGGAATACAGCAATCGAAGGGCTGGTTAATAAGGATCAAATCGTTTTGAGTGGGGAAAATGACTATATTATTCGTAAGTAAAAGCTCACAGAGAAAAAAGTCCATTAAAAAAATTAGGTCATATTATTTGAAATCCATTAAAAAAATTAGGTCATATCCATTAAAAAAATTAGGCCATCAACTAGAGTTTATATTAACTAAAGTATAAAAGAAATTTAACATAAGGTCACGAATTAAGAAATTCCTGACATTTTATCGCTTCACGCTCTTTTACAATTCAAGACCTTAAAAACCTTAAAATCAAAGGCATGGTTAAGTAAACCGGGTCAAGGAGAAAAATCAACGTTGTGTAAAGTGGCCAGGGGAGTTTAGAGGCGATTGAGGATATGGAATGGTTCAAAAATTATCGGGAGTACTCGGTAAATGGCTTGGAGTGAGTAATTCTTATAATCTTTTACACAATAGCATTAAGTAAAATATACTTTTCTAGTATTAAAGCAGGTTAGAGAGATTACAAAGGATACACTCCTTGAAATGACTTGACAAAAGAAATATATATGATAAACTGTAAAGGAATATGTCAAGAGAAAGGAGAAAAGCAGATGATAGAAGTAAGGGCAATAAAAGACAAGGCGAAGATAGGAGCTATCAAGGACTATCTTAAGGACAGGAACGTCAGGGATTATCTCTTGTTCGTTGCTGGCTGCAACCTGGCAATCAGGATTAGTGACCTTCTGAGTCTAAGGGTGGACCAGGTGAGAGATAACCAGGGCAACATTAGGGAGTTTATCAGGCTGAAGGAAAGCAAGAATAGGAAGCAGAGAGAGTTGAGCGTCAACAAGGCCCTGACTACCGCCCTGACAACGTTTTTCAAACAAAGTCCTGTATTAGAGAAGGAAAGGCCTTTATTCCCGGGTGTCAGTACTGATAAAGCTATGACCAGGCAGAACGCACACTTTATAATCAAAAACGCCTGCAGAGCAGTAGGACTGGAAGGCAATTACTCAACGCACAGTTTACGCAAGTCTTGGGGCTATGCAGCCTATTCTCAGGGAGTCCGGATAGAAGAGATAATGAAGAAGCTGGGCCACGCAAGCCCGGGAGTCACCCTGAGATACATAGGGATTGAACAAGAGGACACCCACAAGCTAGAGGAGCAGATATGTCTATGAATAAGGGATCAAAGAACAAGATAGTTTACTATGACCCCGATAGTAACCTGGTTCAATGCCTCAAGTGCGGTTACATCTGGAAGCCCTTAATCAGAGATTACAAGGATTTTGATATCAAGGACGAGAAATGTCCTAACTGCTATGAGGCAAAAACAGGGGTTCACCCAGGGGCATAATCTCAACCCAGGTTATAACGGTCAAGGACAGCGGGGGCTATCGGGTAAGGGCTGGTAGTATAACTCATTTTATCAATCGAAGTGCCTTAAAACAGCCTTAAATGAAGGCAAATATATAAGAGATAGGCAAAAATATGATAAAAGAGAGAAACATTGATCTGGGGGGGCAGGCTACGTTCAAATTTTAAGTCTAGGGATATTAACCCCCCTTTACCAAAGGGCTGAGAGAGATAGAAATTCTTAGGCGAAGGTTATATCAAATACTCTAGAGAAAGGAGAGAATATGAACAAGCATAGAAATATCGGAGTGGTGACTCCGAACATAAAGTTAGAGGCGGTATTTTATGAGGAAGGAAAGCTAACTAGAGACCCAGTTATAGCCCTTTTGGTAGTAGAATATACTGATGATGAGGGCAAGGAATCGGTTGACACTCAGCCTTTAGTGTTCAACAAACAGTTCGGAGCAATCTGGGAAGCTATGAATATAGGTTCATACCTGGGAATGGAAGCAGAAGGCACAGAAAAAGACTGGACTGAGGAGACAAAAGAAATTGATGAGTTTGACGCAACACACAATAAATAACAGAGAGAGGCTGCACCGGTTGAGGAAGGAAATGAGTAGAGTGCAAACGACAAGAAGAGCAAGCCCGTTTGCAAAGAGAAAACCTAAGAAAAAGAGACGGTCTTGACATCTTTTTATTTTGGTATATAATAATAATAACAAAAATAAAAAAGGAATCTAGAAAATGCGAGTAACTCTCAGCGGTACTGTTTTTAACATCACCCGAAAAGATATCGAAAAAAAACTGAGAGGCATCGAACCAGAGGAAGGTAGGGCTAAATACTTTATAGATATTGGGGGAAAAAACTACCCCATTAAACAAACGTTAAGCCAAACTTTAAATCTTCCTGGCGTTGCCTTCAGTTCTCACCAGGCTTTTGCTATTTTACAAAAATTAGGTTTTAAAATAATAGAAAAGGTCAGCTAAAAATCGAGAACTCAACTCCTGACTATCAAAGAAGAATCTCAGTAGCGGAAAGAGAGGTGGTGATGATACTATTAGCTACACTCTTTGAAGATTGGAAGATTCTATAGAAGATTGAAATCAAATCAAGGAGATAAAAATGAAGGAGCTTAGAAAAAGTAATAAGATACGTTGTGCTCTGGTGGGGATGTTAATAGTAGGGCTACTAATTGCCGGGTATATTCCTGCGGCATCGGCTCAAGAAAAGAAAGCAACAGTCACCTTTTGGACACCCTTTCCTGTGCCCTTCTATGAACCTTGGTCAAGCTGGGTAACTGACACATTCAACAAACTACATCCTCAAATTAAGTTAGAAACTACTCCAATCCCTTGGGATCGCCTTGAAGACAAGTTACTTCCCGCTATAGCTGCGGGAAATCCTCCAGATGTGTTCCAGTGGCGAAGACCCATTTTTCAATCTGCAGCAATGGGTCATGCTCAACCTCTGGATGAACTTATCGAAAATGATCCCTTGGTGAATCCTGAAGATTGGTACCCTGGAGTATGGTATGATGTAACTTATGAAGGACATGTGTATGCTCTTCCGTTCGAATCTGATAGCCTAGTGTTTTTCTGGAATAAAGATTATTTTAAAGAAGCTGGATTAGATCCTGAAAACCCTCCAGAATACCTATCTGAACTGGACCTCTATGCAGAAAAACTTACCGAAAAGAATGCTCAAGGTGATTACGATGTGCTAGGTTTTTGTCCTTGGGCAGGCAGAAGCGTTGAATTTATGCATTGGGGGTGGAAAAATGCGGGAACATTTTATGATTCTGAAGCTGGACGCATCACAGCTGCTGATCCTCGTAATATAGAGATGTTGGAATGGGAAGTAGGATATGCAAAAAAGTATGGTCCAGAGAAAATGGGAGCATTAGCAGAGAGAGCTAAGATGGGAGGTGGAGCTACAGCAGTCGGTATGTTTTGTATGGGTCTTTCGGCGATGCGCGTAGGGGGAAGTTTCTTTTGGTCTCAGATTGATAAATATGGACCTGACATTGATTATGGGATGACTCGGTATGTGCCTATTCCAAAGGGAGGTAAGAATGCAGGGATATCTGAAGGAACTCTTATCTTCGTGCCGGTAGGAGCAAAAGGAATAAAAGAATATCCCTGGGCGGTTTGGGAGTTTATGAGATGGTACTCAATCAACGCCATGCCGATTTGGTCTCTACAAGTAGGGGACCTGGTTTCCCGGCCAGAGTATTCCGATTTGTGGATGTTTGCTTCTAATCCCAAAGTAGAAGAATGCACGAAAGCTATTGAACTCACTCATCCTTGGCCAAAAGTAGCTGCTTTATGGTTTTATAGGGACAAGCTAGCAGAAGCGGTTGAGTATGCTATATATGGCAAAAAAACTGCTGAGCAAGCCCTAAAAGATGTTGAGGAAGCTGTTCAAAGAGAGATGGAAAGGTATAAGTAATGCCTTAAAAAGCCAGGCTCAGAAAAATCCTCTGGGCCTGGCCGGAAAACCCAAATGAAATTTAAAATTAGCAAATCAAGAGTGGCTAATACAAGAAACGGTTTACTATTTACTTCTCCTTTCCTAATTGGATTTGGCGTTTTCTATCTCTATCCCTTTATAGCTACTTTCTATTATTCTTTTACTTCTTATAGTCTAGTAGGAGCGTCTCGGTGGATAGGGATATTAAATTATAAGGAGTTGTTTATTCAAGACGATCTATTTACAACTTCCTTGTACAATACATTCTATTATGCTGCGCTTTTTATTCCTCTTTCACTAGTAGTGGGTCTAATCATAGCTTTACTTTTAAATACAAATATAAAAGGTAAATCTATATTTAGAGCAATTTACTTTTTGCCAAGCATTATACCTTTTGTAGCCATGGGTATGCTTTGGGTTTGGATCCTTAATTCTCGATACGGAATAGTAAATGAGATTTTGCGAGCACTAGGATTGCCTGCTCCTAGCTGGTTCAGTGATCCTAACTGGTCAAAACCTGGATATGTAATAATGAGTGTTTGGGCTTCAGGGCAAACAATGATTATTCTATTAGCTGGGTTAACCGGTGTTCCCAGACAACTTTATGAAGTAGCCGAATTAGATGGAGCTAACTGGCTACACAAAATTGTTCATATAACTCTTCCCCTGTTAACTCCTACTATACTGTTTATACTGATAATCAATTTAATAGGAGCATTTCAGATATTTACCCAAGCTTATATTATGACAGATGGGGCGCCAGCAAATAGTACTTTATTTTACTCCCTTTACCTGTACCGTGTATCGTTTCGTTACTTTAAGATGGGTTATGGCTGTGCTATGGCTTGGATTCTGTTTGTCATCGTATTTACACTTGCTTGGAGCCTTTTCAAAAGTTCAGCAAGATGGGTGTATTATGGAAGAGAAGAAGGATAATAAATGAGGAGTAAAAAAATACTCCATACGATACAATATGGGATAGTGTATATAGCTGTCATATTTGGCGCAATCACTTTTTTAATTCCTCTGGCTTGGATGTTCGTAACTTCACTGAAAATACCAGCCCAGATTCACGTCTACCCCCCAGAATGGATACCAAATCCTGTAAAGTGGGAAAATTATCTGCAAGTTCTAACATTTTTCCCTTTCTTCAGGTACCTTGTAAATACCCTTTACATTACAAGTTTAAACGTCATAGGGGTTCTCGTCTCCTGTTCATTGGTTGCTTATGGAATAACTCACATTCGATGGCCAGGGCGAAATATAATATTTATTTTAGTTATTAGCGTGTTGATTATACCTTATGTGGTTACCCTGATTCCTTTGTATCTAATGTACCACCGTTTGGGATGGATCGGAAGTTACAAGCCTCTCTGGGTAGCTTCTTTTTTTGGAGTTTGGGCTTTTCATACGTTTCTTCTGCGCCAGTTTTTCTTAGCTATTCCCCAGGAGCTCTCAGATGCTGCAAAGATAGATGGTTGTTCTGAGTTTAGAATTTATTGGAATATAGTTTTACCCCTCTCCAAGCCTGCTTTATTTGCTGTAGCCTTATTTGAATTTCTATGGACTTGGAATGATTTCCTTATGCCCCTAGTCTATCTCACCAATCAAGAAATGTATACTCTTTCCTTGGGACTTGCTTTTTTCCAAGGCACTCACGATACAGCAGTCAATCTTCTGATGGCAGCTTCATCTCTGGTGACTATTCCTGTACTTATCCTCTTCTTTTTCGCTCAGAGGAGCTTTATCGAAGGTATAACGCTGACAGGTTTGAAAGGATAATAGGGTATTAGCTGAAGATTTAATGTAGGGCGGCTATTTTTTGAGCGTATTATAAGGTAAAAGATTACAATACAAGGAGAGTGTAATATGGCAAAGTTAGCAGTCAAGGGTGGAAAACCAACAATTGAGAAATTAAAAATCAATTGGCCAGTTTTCGATGGCAAGGATAGAAAAGCTTTAATCGATGTATTGGAAAGCGGTCAATGGTGCAGTGCTTTTGGGTTTGATTTTGATTCCAAAGTAGCTCAATTTGAAAGAGAATTCGCTAAATGGATTGGAACAAAATACGCTATAGCTACTAATAACGGGACAAGTGCCTTGGTTGTTGCCCTAAAAGCAACTGGAATAGAAGCGGGTGATGAGGTGATTATTCCTGCTGTTACTTTTGTTGCCTCGGCTACGGCGGTGATATTGGCCAACGCTGTTCCTATATTTGTGGATATCGAGCCAGACACTTATCAGATATCACCTGAGGCAATTGAGGCAGCTATCACTGATAAGAGCAAGGCCATAATGCCAGTTCATTACGGAGGCTACCCACCAGACATGGACCGAATTATGGAAATTGCCAAAAAACATAATCTTTTGGTCATAGAAGATGCTGCTGAAGCTCATGGTTCAGAATGGAGAGGTAAGAGGGTAGGCTCAATCGGTGATATGGGCTGCTTTAGCTTTCAAATGGGAAAGCCGTTAACTTGTGGCGAAGGTGGAATCGTCACCACCAGTAATGAGGACCTAATGAATAAGTGTAGTGCCTATGGTGACTTTGGTAGAAGAAAGGAGGACGCGGCTAGAAGTACCAGCAGCGAGTCTGAGTTACAAGAGATGGTTAAACAAGATAAATATGTGCATTATCTTCCGGCCGGAAATAGTCGGCTGTCTGAGTTTCTGGGAGCACTTTTGTTGGTTCAGCTTTCTCGTCTTGGTGAACAGACAGAGATAAGATACCAAAATGGTGAGTATTTTGCTAGCCAGTTAGAGAAAGTGGGAGGATTGCGAGCTTTAAAAAGAGATCCTCGAATAACTAAAAGAGGCTATTACTTTTACTTTTTAAGGTATGACGCCTCTAAATGGGATGATATTCCTCGAGACAAATTTATGCAAGCTTTATCATCAGAGGGAGTAGACGTTAGTAGAGCACACAATAACCCTGTCTATAGATACCCTATTTTTAGAAACAATGCCTTTGGAAGAACAGGCTGCCCTACCAGTTGTTCATTTTATGGAAAAAAGATTGATTATTCTAAAGTTAGTTGTCCTGTGGCCGAGCGGGTCCATCAGTCAGAGATAATAGCTTTAGGTAAGGATTTTCTCCTGGAAAGGGAGAATGTAGATAAAATACTGGAGGCGATTTACAAAATTAAGGAAAATATTGGGGAGCTAAAATAAAAAGCAAATATGTCTCAAAAGGAGGCTCATATAGGCACATTGACAGGGTAAGGTAGCCTATAACACTAAGGCAAAATCAAAGTGGCTATATCAAAAGTATTTTATCAAGCCAGTTAAGAGATAAAGAGATTTTATAAATGACCAAAACATACCGATCGGCAAGCAGCTACGTAGGCAGCACCGAGGAGGCCAGGCAGGCCCAGCTTGAGAATCTGCTGAGGGGCCGGGCAAAGCGGGCCAGGAAAGCCCTGGTCAAGCCGCCTTCCCTCAAAGACCCTGCCTACGAGACCGACATTATAAGGTTCGCCGAAGAGCAGTTTTATATCCCTGAGACCAGGAAGCCGATAGTCCTGGAGCCCTTTCAGAAAAAGGATATCCTCAAGCCTATCTTTTACGCTGAGGACAGGCCGACAATGGCATTGGTCGGCCAGACAAAGAAGAGCGGCAAGTCAACCCTGGCGGCAACGGTTGCGGCCTGGGTACTGTTCTGCGGTGAGGACTTCTCAGAGACTTATATTGCGGCCAGGGACAAGGACCAGGCAAACTGGATTATCTTCTCCAAACTGGTAAAGGCGATAGAAATGAATCCTAATATGCTGCTCAACGTGAACATCACCAAGGACGCTGTAGAAAGACCGGCAACGGGCAGCGTGGTGAGGTGCCTGCCTACCGAGGTATCGGCTGCCGGCCTGAACCCTAACCTGGTTATATTCGACGAGCTTTGGAGCTACGATCTGGAATCAATGACGAAATTCTTCGAGGAACTGACGACCGTCCCCACCAGGAAGCACCCTTTGATCCTGATAGTTAGTTATGCCGGCTATGATACCGATGAGGACAACCTGCTTTATTCTCTTTACCAGAAGGGGCTGAAGGGGAGGGATCCCACCTTTTTTTTCTACTGGGATCACAAGAATCGTATGCCCTGGCAGACTAAGCAATATCTGAAGCAGCAGCGGGGAAGGTTGAGACCAGGGACTTATCGAAGGTTGCACCTCAACGAGTGGACGTCCGGAGAGGAGGCGTTCATTGATATGGACCTCTGGGATGCCTGCGTTGACCGCAAGCACAGACCGGCCTTGCCGAACAAAGAAGTCGAGTTAATCATCGGGGTGGATATCGGCATATCGCACGATACCTGCGCCGTGGTGGGAGTGATGAAGGACAAAGACAAGATCAAGCTGGCTTGTCATAGAAAGTGGCAGCCGACGAAGAAGAACCCGATCGATCTGGAGGAGACAGTGGAGGCGTATGTCAAGGAATTGGACAAGGGCTATACAGTCAGCGAGGTCCGCTACGATCCCTACCAGTTCCACAGGTCGGCTATGACTCTGCAGAAGGCAGGGGTGAATATGGTCGAGTTCCCCCAGACTACCGACCGGTTGACAGCTATGAGCCAAAATCTTTACGATTTGATAAAGGGGGGCAATCTGGTGCTATATAGGGACAGGGAGATGAAGCAGCACGCACAGAAGGCTACGGCAAAAGAGACTCCCCGGGGATGGAGAATCGTCAAGAAAAAGGCCAGCCACAAGATTGATTTGATTATAGCCACGGCCATAGCGGCCTTGGGAGCAACAAAAATTCATAGTGTTAAGCCCGATATTTTTATTTTAGATCCCCACGGACATGATGATCATGGCCAAGAGACCAAAGAGGAGAGGATAAAGCGAATCCGGGAAGATGATAGATACTGGACGGGAGGAGATTTTTGACAGGGAGGACTTGACTTTTAACACAGATGTTATAAAATAGGATATAGAGGGATAGATATGACAGAGCCAAAGTATAAGTTTATGAGTTTCAGGGCTAACTGGGCTTATGTGCAGAAGGTCAAAAAGCTGAGCGCGAAGCTGCGGATGGGAACGTCTGAAATGATAAGGCTAGCCCTTGACGAGGCTATCGGAAAGCATTTATCGCCGGGCTATAAGGGAGAGGTAGTAGTAGTAAATACCAAAGCCCTGGACAAGATTCTGATGGCTCTCTATGATCGGATCCACGAACTGGAATTCCCAAAAGAGCAGAGCTATGAGGAAGCTGCTAAAGCAGCCAAAAAAGTAGATGAGTTGCGCAAACAGGGCAAATACGGTGAAGCTGAGGGGATAATCAATGATAGAGCCAAAAAAGGGCTTTGGACCGGTTATGTCTACTGGCCGGATAAGAAGGAGAAACTGAGCCCGGAAGAGCGGGAGAAAATGCTGGATGAGCGATATCCCGATAGGAAAAAGCAATAATTAGCAATCTTCTTGCACCCTCTACCTTAGTCGAATTGGAGGTTTTGGGGACGCCATAATCCGGTCGGTAGAGGGAAACTCGGGCCGGATTTAAAACCCCATTTTATTTCTGGCCTGGGACTTGTCCCCCTAGGCCTGCAATTATTTCGTTTTTCCTTTATTATGAGCAATCAGATGGCGAAAACCGTCTGAGCCACCGGCAGAGTAGTCATTCGGAGATTGACATAACAAAAGGACACAATTACTGAGGTAAAATTGATACAGGTGAATATTAGCTTACCTTGAGTGGCGAACACGTCTCGGCAGAGATGCATAGTAGTCGCTAAGTAGGAAGTGGAGATAATCCGGGCAATAACATGTATCGGCCTTGAAGGAGGTCGATTTTTTATGAAATTGAACATGGAGGATCTACAAAATCTTATAGATGAACTAATTAATAAATCACTCAAAGACAAGAGTTCTGTATCAGGACGCAACAAACTTATTGCAGCTTTAGGTGATAATCCTTCTGACAAACGACTGGTCAGTCCACGGGGGAAGACCTATCGGGAACTCTTCGGCAAGAAAGACGAGATTCTTAGTGATGACGGCTTTGCCAGTTTTGAGGAGTTCATAGCTGCTGCCCATGAGAAACGAGATACAAGGCTCAAGACTCTTTCTGAAGGGGACGATGAACTCGGTGGATACCTTACCCCTCCTCAGTATGCGGCAAAGCTACTGGATACGGCCCTGGAACAGGAAATCGTCAGGCCCAGGGCAACTGTGTGGCCTATGACAACCTCAGCCCTCAAGATTCCCGGGAAGAAGATAACGTCCCATGCTACTAGCATAAGCGGTGTTATAGCTTACTGGATAGCAGAGAAAGGGGAAAAGGACCAAGATACTGATCCGGCATTCCGACTGATCCAGCTAATAGCCAAAAAGCTGGCTTGCTATACCAAATCCAGTGATGAACTGGTGGCAGACTCGAAGATTCCAATTGGTAACCTGATCGGACCGGCTTTCGTCGACGCGATCCAATTCTATCTCGATTACGCTTTCTTCCAGGGTACTGGAGCGGGTCA
>WJOQ01000166.1 GCA_009618505.1 Clostridia bacterium
TGATAAACCCATCCGTCATCAACATCTAACAGTTCCCCGGGGCCCCGAGTGCTAAGTGTCACATTGTAATATCCAAGCGAGAATCTATCAAATCGTGCCTGCATTCCATATCCATTTACCTGGTCAAACTGGAATGACATCAACTTAGCCGTACTCGACGGACAGACAGAAACCCGGGGCGCAACTGTCAGCGCCAAAATCATTAATCCCAAAATGATTCCCATTCTAACCTCCTATTCAATTTCTGTATCCTTCCACCTCATAAAAAAAAGGGGGCACATATCTCTTCCGGTCACCTGCTAGGAAATCCGGTTGAAACTGCCACCCCCTTGCCGTGCCGAAGCACGACAATAGATGCAATCTCTTCCTTACTAGCAGGTGAGAGAGCAAAACTCTCTTTAAGGAAAAGATAAAAACCAACTCATAAAACTCAAAGAGCTATTAAAGATTACTTAATAGCCTCTCACAAATTTTATCCCTCCATTTACCCTCCTTTCAAATCTCTATAATATAGAACTAAAGCATATTACAAAATGACTTATTAGCAAGGCTGAGTTTCCATAGGTCACATAGGTCGCCTTGCCTTGCCAAAGTGCCTGTATGAGCCTATATGAAAGCCTTTTTTTCTCCAAAAGAGGCAAAATCCTGGTTTCGCTGTTTTTTATTCAAAAGGAGATATTTCCCTTTGTTAATACAAAATTTCTACATTCGTAATTTCCACACCGCTGTGAATCCACTTATCTCCGGCTGGCACCTCTATTTCAACGTAGAAGTAGTGCCGTCCAAACGCTCCCAGCTCGAATGTCTCTTTGGCACTTCCGAGTAAATCCCAGTTCAAATAGTCATAAGCAAATACGGTTATGTCTACTCGACAAGCCTCATTGGCATTACTCTGGATGTCTCCGGAAATTCCAACAAGGGTTTCCGAAGGCCAGCAATATCCTGCTGTTCTTGCTATTATAGGACAAGGCGTCGTAGCCGAGAATCTTTCTGATGCCGCACTTTCTCCACTTCTTTCCGCGATGACGAAATATTTATATTCTCTCATTGGTTGTAGGTTACAATGCTCATAGTGCGTTGTGTTGGCAGGAAGTCTAACCAAGAATTGATTGTTTCCTGGGCCTAATCCGAAGTCGCTATTGATACGAAAACTATCCTCATCGTCTGAATTGTCCTGCCAGATGAGATTGATTTGCTTGTAGCTTACTGTGATTGCCACTGGATTACTGGGTGGCTCAAGCGGTTCTGCGGGTGTGTGGACACACAATGCATTGGAGAATCCTGACTCTCCTATATCATTATAGGCAGTTATCTTATAGGAGTAGGCTGTCTCCGGGTTCAAACCGGTGTTGTTGTATGAGGTAGCATTGGCTTCCATGGTAGCGATTATGCTGTAATCGTCGGTAGTTTTTCTGTATACATAGAAACCCTCTTCGTTAGTGGAGTTATCTTGCCAGGACAGGTTTATTTCTGAGCAAGAAACTGCCTGACCAGCCAAGTTAGACGGGGCAGATGGAGCAGTTGCTTCTCCAGGAGTGGTAATAGTTACTTCGTTAGAAGGATCGGATTCTCCACCCTCATTATAGGCTGTTACCTTATAGGAATAAGTAGTCTGTGGGCTCAGGCCGGTATCAGTATGCGAAGTGGCATTGGCTTCCATAACTCCCACTTTAGAGTAATTGTCCGTAGTTTTTCTATAAATATAGAATCCTGTTTCATCAGCGGAATTGTCTTTCCAGGTAAGATTTATCTCTGAAGAGGAAACTGCGACACCAGCCAAGTCAGATGGAGGATATGGAGTTGGTGGAGGAGCTATCGGACAACCTTGACAACCTGGTAAAGCTAGTGCTAAACCCATAAGTGCTAAGAGTAAATATTTTCGTTTCATTTTTTATCACCTTTAATTTATGTTATTTTTGCTTATCTTTTTTGCTGAAGTTGATAAGGATTTGTCAAGTCTATCTTTGCTTTACATGGTATTCATGTGAAGTTCTTGTAGAATTACCATTATCGCCAGTTCCGCCCATTGTGATAACTCGTTTTCCTATGGGTGTGCTCTCAATAGTGTTAAAAGTCGCTTGTAGGGTCTCTTCACCACGAATAGTATGAGTCCCAAATAAATTGAAAAACTCTTGTTCTGCCTCTTGGCCTTTCATAACTACTCGGTTCTTCAAATCTCCCCATTGGTTATAGGTTTCCATTTTGATATAGTTTAGGCTTACTCCAACTCCGTTTCTTTCTCTTAAAGTAAATGTCATTAAGACTGATTCTGATATATATACAGTGCTAGGACTAATCCTGAGAGTAAGAATTCCTGGTTTGGGAAGTAGAACACAGCCGGCTGAGGAAAAAGATACGATTAACAGGATAATCAAAAGGATAAAGGATCTCTTTGGTCTCATTGCCTTCTCACCTCCTTTTATTTAGGCTCCTTGGTCTCGGCATTCTTTCTCACCTTCTCAAAATCGCTATAATATAGAACTAGCTTGATAAAATTCTCAAATCCTAGCCTCTCTCGTTTTACCCAGGTCATATAGGTCGCCTTCTGCTTTCAAAGTGCCTATATGAGCCTCTATGAGCGTCTTTTTTCATTCTGCTTTCTTCAGCTCTCTATTGATCCGCCAGGCTTGACTTTTAATTTCCTGTAAACACTTCTTACCTTCCGGACTCAAAGTCTCACGAGTTCTGATTATATCTGTGCTCAGGATAATGACAGTCAACGCCTGCTTGCATTGTTCTACTATTTCGCTATATTTGTTTCTGGGTGCGTTCTGCATAAGTTCGCTCCTGGGGGCTTGTTTCGCTGCTGACGTAGCGCAAGCCCTCTTTTTTGTGGTCTTTTCGTTATCTTAACCCCCTTCTCATATATTTCACGTCCATACAGTTCATTCTAGGCACTTCGATTGATAAAATGAGTTATACTACCTGCCTTTATGAGAAAGCCCCTGCTGTCAATGAGCGGTAGAACCTGGGTTGAAATTTAGCCCCTGGGTGAACCCTAGTTTTCCTAATTTTCTCTCTTAACCGGGAGGTAAGTCCCTATTTTTATTTAAGACTCAAGTTTTATTTCTTGACTCTTAGCTCTTTTGCTTTCTGCATACCCTTCTTGGTTAATCTAAGAATCTTCCTATAACCGCCTATAAACTTAAAATCTTGAATCTGACTTCCTCCCTCAAGGAGTCCTCTATCTATGAGAATCTTTATTGAATGAGAGAGATTGTCGAAATAGGGAGTTTGATCATCTTTCTCGTATAGCTTAGGTCGATAACCGATGATGTCTTCCTTAATGCTGCTAAGAGAAACACTATTGCCTTTTTCAGTCCCTGTTCTTTTATAGAGACTGCGCAATATAGCTTTTTGGAGTATTCCAAATCCTTTACTCATTCTTCCCTCCTCACAAACAGACAGAATTCTCTACAGACTCGACCTCTTCCTGGCTGATCCCGATATACCTCGCCGTGACCTTTGAACTTGAATGATTGAACTTGGCCTGTATCAGCTCGATAGGAACCCCCTGCTTCCGGGCATGATAGCCAAAACTCTTTCTCAAACTGTGGGCCCCGATTCTCTCCTTAACTCCCACGTCCTCGCACCACTTCTTGATGAGATACCAAACCCTAGTCCTGTCTAATCTCTGGCCAGATTTTGAAGTAAATAAATATCGTTCAGGATCAAAGGGTTTCTCTTTTCTCATATAGTAATCCAACGCTTCCCGGGTAGCTTTGTTGATAGTGAACTTCTTTTCCTTGTTAGTCTTGCCTTCCCTGATCCAAATGTATGAGTTAGACTTAGTAACGTCCTTGACCTTGAGGTTAAGAATATCACTTATCCTTGCTCCTAGATTCAGTCCCAGGGTGAACAGAAGATAATTCCTCGGACTCTTCTCACCCTTCAATCTTACCTTAATTTGAA
>WJOQ01000179.1 GCA_009618505.1 Clostridia bacterium
GTTACATAAAACTTCCGTAACACTATCAAACATAAAGAAACCGCTTGACTTAAGAGCAGAATTCACCCTGGCCAAAAAATGAGCTATATCACTTTCTGATAAAAGATAGTTAATAGAATCGAAGGTGCAAAAAACAAGGTCAAAGGGCTCTTTCACGTTAAGCTCTTTCATATCCTGAACTTCAAAGAAAAGAGAGAGCCCAGGCTTTACCTTAGCTTGAGCCAGTGCTATCATTTGGGGAGAGCTGTCTATACCGACCACAGAGAACCCCTGCTGGGCTAGCTTCAGAGCAAGGATTCCTGTACCACAAGCAACATCAAGAATCCGACGATGGCTAAAAAAACTCTCTCTAAATAGTTCTTTTACTAACCTGAAGTAGGACTGGCCAAAAAAGCCCCATCCTTTATCATATATCTGACTGAGTTCTTCATAAGGACTTACCACTCTTATTCTCCTAATTCTTTCTTTATCAAATCTGCTACCTGTGCCGCTGCTCCAGGGCCTCCCATCCTCTTTTTGCCTACTCTTAATGCTTCTTCTTTTTTTTCAGGATGGGAAAGAATTGCGCTGACTTCCTCAGCGACGGCCTCTGCTTTGGGTTCCACTATTGATATAGCTTCTCCCAGAATAAGCTGCTGAATACGCAAGAATTTCTTAGTTATCTGAGGTCCTTTGGTAGGAAAACTCACCACCGGTTTGCCTAAACCCACCGCCTGTTCATTCCCCATGCCAGAAAGACCAATAATCACTTCTGAAGAATTAAGGACATCAGCAAATCTCCTCCGGACTATCTTAATACGAATCCCAGGAGAGGAGGCTAAATAAGCTACTATTCCCCGTTTTCTTTCCTCTGAAGCACTACTCTCCAATATCCAGTCTCTGCTTAAAGAGACTACTTCTCCCAATCTTTTCAGGCTCAAAGAAGCAGCCAGAGCTAAAAGGAAATCTGCTTTTCCGGAAAGAAAAGATTTCCTGCTAATTTTCTTTACCGCATCTAAAATAATAGCTAAGTTTTTGTAAGCTTCTTCTTTGCTCCCGGGAAGAATTCCTACTACATGTCTATTTTCTCCTATTCCCAACTCCTCATCAGTTATCTTCAAGCAATCCATCATTACATTGCCTACATAGACAGCATTTATACCAAAATCCCGCAAAGAGGAAGTGGTCAGCTCATCCCGGGGCAAAACTAACTGGCAAAACCACTTCATTAACCACTTCTCTACCAGGTAATGGCCCTTATATAACCGCGCATAATCCGACTTTGCTGTGGAAAGAAAGACAATAGGCTTCTTAAGAAAAAAAACAGAAAGGATAACTAGAAAAATATCCCCCACGCAAACCACTAGCCTGGTCGCGGCTCGCTGCTTCCTTAAGGCACCTACCTGTCCTCGCAATACTCCTAGCCAACCGGAAGCCATATCTCTAGCTAGCCATAGGGGATTAAACTCTACAAATCCACCACTGGGCATCATTCTACGAGGTCCAAGCACCTTTATTCCTATTTCATCGTAGGCTCTCCCTTCTCCCACCAGCGGCAGAGCTCTTATTTCCCAGGGAAAACATTCCTGAGAAAGTTTCTCGATAACAGTAGAAGCAATGAGATCTTCTGCATGTCCGTTGGAAAGAAAAAGAACTACTCCTTTTTTATTGGATTGGACCAATGGCACAAAACTATTCCTTATTATTTTTCTTAAGAGCCTCTTTTATTCCCTCTATATAGGAATGCTGGGCAATTATCTTCATAAAAAAGCTAAGCAGCAGATGGCAGTTGTTTTTGTCCAGATAAATAAGAAACTTTTTTCCCCAGGATGTATTCATCAAATTACCCACACTTAGTAGCCAGTCTAGAAAAAAAAAGAAGGAGTTAATTTGAGTCATATACTTAACAGTTGAGGTAGGATGTTTTCTATAGAAAATGACTGCTGTGCGTCCTCGAGTCTCTTCTTTGGCGCATAGACGGGAAAGGTCTGCCAGATGAAGTCTTTTCTGATAATGATATCCCACTGCTCTTTTATTAGTCTTCACTGACAGGCCCAGTTTTCTTAATCTCTCACCCATTTCCAGATCTTCCCAGCCATATTCTTTAAAGTCTTCATCAAAGGGACCTGCCTGAAATAAAAAAGACTTCTTCACCGATGTATTTCCTGTAGCAAAGAAAGCACTAGAGAGGTCGGTCAATTTCATTCTTTCCCCAATTGGATTATCCCTATTTTGTGTACGAATTACCGGAGCGCGCACTATAACTCTATCATACTTTTTATGGTAACTCAGGTGTTCTTCAATAAAATCAGGTCCAACTATAATATCACTATCAATGAAAATAATAACCTCACCCTGCGCTTTACTCAAACCGTAATTCCTGGCAGCAGCAGGACCCTTCTTTTCCTGCCGGAGATACCTAAGAGAGCAAGGAGCACTGAGCTTCTCAATCATTGCTCCTGTATTATCTGTAGAGCCATCATCAATAACTATAACCTCATAAGCATCTTTAGGATAAGTCTGATCAAATAAGCTATTGAGCACTCTTTTCAGGGTGTCTCTTCGACCATAAGTAGGAATTATTATACTTGCTTTCATAATCTTCGTCACTCGCTGCTAGTTGCTCATACCTAGTGCCCCTCACCTTAATCCTCTCCCCCTCGGGGAGAGGAGAGCATCGTTTTTATCGATGAACAACGAACTATGAACATGTTCAGTCTTTCTCTAATTTAAACTGCTTTCTATACAATCGTGCATATAATCCATCTTTAGCTAAAAGCTCTTTATGAGAGCCAATTTCCTCAATTTTTTTCTCATTAAGCACAACAATTATATCTGCTCCCTGAATAGTAGAAAGCCGATGAGCAATGACAAAGGTAGTCCTGCCCTGCATAAGTCTTTCCAGTGCCTGCTGAACCAGAATTTCACTTTCTGTATCCAGGGAAGAAGTAGCTTCATCTAGAATGAGAATACGGGGATCTCGAATAATAGCTCTGGCTATAGCAATACGTTGTCTCTCTCCTCCTGAGAGCTTTACTCCTCGCTCACCTACCTGTGTATCATATCCATCTCTCTGTCCGATAATGAAGTTATGGGCATTGGCCTGTTTAGCTGCCTTGATGATCTCTGCATCAGACGCCTCTATTTTGCCGTAAGCAATGTTATTTCGGATGCTGCCATTAAAAAGTATAGTCTCCTGGGAAACAATGCTTATATGTTTTCTTAAACTAGCCAGCTTTACCTTTCTAATATCATATCCATCTACAGTAATAAACCCCGAAGTAGGGTCATAAAAACGGGTAATAAGGCTAACCAGGCTGGTTTTACCTACACCACTAGGTCCCACCAGGGCTAATCTCTTTCCTGGTTTTACTTCTAAATCAATATTCTCCAGCACTGATTCTCCATCATAGCCAAAATAGACATTCTTTAACTGCACAGAGCCCTTTAGATGTGGCATCTCCACTGCCTGAGGAGATTCTATTATTTCAGGCTCCGTGTCCATGAGCTCAAAAACCCTCTCTGCTGAAGCCATAGCCTGTTGATAAACAGCAAAAGTCTGGCTAATATAGGTCAGGGGATTAACTGCCAGGGCTATGTACCCCAAAAAGGTAACCAGTTCTCCTGTGCTTAAGGTTCCTCTTATAACCTCTCTTCCTCCGTACCAGAGAATCCCTGCTAGCCCTATCAGGGTCAATATCTCCATAGAAGGAGTAAGAGCAGCAATGAAGCGAGTTCTCTTTATAGACAATTGAAGAGTTCTGGCATTTTCCTCTCTAAACCTCTCAATCTCTCTACTTTCTGCACCAAAAGACTTTACTACCTCAACCCCCACTATCGTCTCCTGCAGGATAGAAGATATGTTAGCTATTCTAGTCTGAATGGAACTGCTAAATTTTCTTATCCAAAAACCAAATTTACTGG
>WJOQ01000222.1 GCA_009618505.1 Clostridia bacterium
TACCTTATGCAATTGGTAGATGGAAACCGTATTGATCTATCCTTTTTTAATATAAACAGAATTGATGAACTAAGGAAGGACAGTTTAACAGAGGTTTTGTTAGACAAAGACCATATTATTCCTAATCTTTTAGACCCATCTGAAAGTAGCTATTTGATTAAGCAACCAACCGAGAAACTGTTTAACGATTGCTGCGATGAGTTTATGTTTGGTTTGATTTCACATATTCCAAAAACAATTTGGCGCAAGGAACTGCCATTGTTAAAAGCCTATATCGATGTTGTTCTAAGGAAACCACTTATTAAAATGTTTGAATGGGATATTGGAATAAAGACAGGCTTTAGAACATCAATTGGCAAAGCAGGAAGGCATTTGCAGAAATACTTGGAGCCAGAGATTTACAAAGAATTTGAGCAGACATACACTGATTCTAATTATGACAATATCTGGAATTCTCTATTCCTATTCTATAAACTGTTCAAGAAAACGGCAGAATCTGTTGCACAGGAATATGGTTTTCAGTTTCCTGAAGAAGCTGGTAAAAGAGCATTAGAGTTTCTTAAACATATAAAACAGCTTCCGGAGAACGCTAGAGGACGCTAAAGCGATATACTAAAGCAATAGATGCAGAACAATCGAAAAGCTAAAGGAAGCACGAATATTGCATATAACAGCGAGTACAAGGCTCGCTCCATCGTCGCTCACCCAAATTACTTCCGCTCATACCTCGCTCCAGCAACTTCTTGTACCCGCAGGACGAACGTTAAGCAAAATAGTGACTGCTTCGTTTTACCCACAAATAACCACAATAGGAAATAAACAATATGGAAATTACTTTTTTGGGAACAGCAGCAGCGACCTCGTATCCTCTGGTGTTTTGCCGATGCAAAGCGTGTAAACAAGCCCGTAAACTCGGTGGACGAAATTTTAGAAAAAGATCATCCCTACTTATCAATCGAGACCTATTGATAGATTTTGGACCTGATATCATGACCGCTTCTTTTATGTATGGGATTTCTATGCCAGATATTCGATATTGCCTACAAACTCATTCGCATTCAGATCATTTTGACGCATCACATTTTTCTACTCGTATACCAGAATATGCTGTAGAAAATATTCCTCATCTTGAACTATATGCTTCAAATGCGACGCTCAGAAAGATGTCGGAGATGTTAAAAAACGAAGGTTGTGTAACTAATCTTCTTGACCAAAAAGAACAAGAACGTATGAATATAAGTGTTCATCCCGCAAAATATCTCCAATCCTTTGAAGCAGGAAACTATCAAATAACAGCATTTCCCACAAGCCATGATAAATCAGTCGATTCACTCTTATACACCATTACAGAAAATGATTATACTGTTTTTTATGGTGTCGATACTGATATAATTCCAGAAGAAACATGGAAAGGTTTTCATGAAAAGAAGCTTAAATTTGATATTGTGGTTCTTGATCATACTTATGGTCCGAATATGCATGGAGAAGGACATCTCAATGCTAACCAATTTATCGAACATGTACAAAGGATGAGGAAAGAAAATCTGTTAAAAAAGAATTCTCGAATTTTTGCCACTCATATATCACATGAAGGAAATCCCATACATTCTGAGTTAGTTGAATATGGAAAAAAGTATGGATATGAGATAGCTTATGATGGATTGGTAATTAAAAAAAGTAATTTTCATTTCTGAATAAGACGATTTATCTTGCCAAACCGCAGTCACTACATCGCATAACACTGAGCATTCCCTATCTCGAAAAGTGTAAATGAGTTCACTCTAAATTACTTTTTCATACTCCAGATCCTTATCCTGCACCTTATATCCTATTCCCAACTTCTCACATACCTCTGCCAGACCAGCCACATAATCACCAGCTACCAGCTGCATGCTGCATGTGGTTACAGGGATGCTCCCGGAAAAGTTGTTCCATGGGGACTTTGAATTTCATAAAAGCATTAGGCCAACCGGGAGTAGTTAGTACAGCATTAGCCGGTCTTTCCACAAACTCACCAGGAACTATATTCATCCAATATCTATCATTCTTTCTTGCCAGCCTTGCTCCGGTTACTGGCCCAGGTGCGGCATCAAAGTTGACCGTTGCGCCACAGGCAGCATAGAAAAAGGCTTGTTTATCCAACTTTATTTTAGCTAGATTATCTTCAATCCTACTGCTTCGGGTGGCAAACCAGGGAGTATGAGCACCACAGTTTACCAGATAAAGAATATTTCTTTCTGGATCCAGATATCGGAAGTCAGCGAACATAGTTGGTCTGCCAGTCAAAAGATACATTATCTGTTGGGTAAGGGCAGCGTCTTTGTCATCCTCACAAGCGCAGACGACAACTTCTTTCTTCTCACCGGCAGGGCCTCGGCTGTCATTACTGAAAGCCTGAGTTAAACATTGGGTTACATGATACTCGCTCAATTCTGGTTGACATTTGATACCGATAAAATCAAGGTCATTTTCGGCAATGATATCCTGAGTAGCATAGTAGCAAGCAAGTTGGTATTTGAGCTTATCTTCAGTGAATTTATCTTCATAATTTACACTTTCTACATTTTCAGTCAGAAAATCGAAAGCCTTATTAATCCTCTTATCTCTTATTTCTGTTATTTCGCTATTCACTCCATCACGCCAGGAAATCATCTGGCTCGCTCTTCTAATGATTTCTAATTGATCAATTGGTTGAGTGTCAACTCCAAAGATTTTAGCCCATTGAAGAGGGTCAGCTTCGGCGGTGACGATTTGAATACTCCTACCACCAATTTCTCCGTAAATCTGACCGTGTAGTCTTTCAACTACCTCGTCGGCAGAAGAGGAAATTTTAGCTCTATCTTGAGCAAACCTGGCAAACGTCATGACCTGCTTAAGTTTTTCTGGGTCATTGGCTATATTCCTGCTCCATATTCTTATATTCGCTATACCCAGTTGGTCCAGGCCCCCGGAAGCAGCCATTCCGCCTACCATTCCCGGTTGCTCAGGAGCCAGGTTAGTAAGCACCAAGATAGGAATAGTCCTATTTCTTTTCTTTTCTTCCCGCAGGATAATCTGGGTTGCTATCCTGGCTAATCGGGGCGAAGCCCATAGGCTATAGTGAAGAATCAGGCCGTCTATATCAGCTTCAGCCAATATTTTTGCCTGTTTTCTGGCTATCTTCACCCGCCAGACCATTTTGTCAAAACCGCTAAACGATTTAGCTGGATCGACAATCTCCATACCCCCTACCCTTTCCAACGTCCTTACTACATTTTTCTTTAATCCCTGGGCGTTCTGGAAGGTTTCTTCCAGCACATGCTCTCTTTCATCATTAAAATCAAGCAATCCAATTTTGGCTTTATTGGCCATTTTTCACTCTCCTATTTTTCATGTTTTCCTGGATGAACTAGGAAATTATATGGTCTACCGAAGGACACTCCTTAAAAGCAGTGAATGGTGGTTGGTGAATAGTGAATCGTCAAAAAGAAAAAGAAGTTTAAGTTCTGGATATTCGATTCTCGATACTTGATGCTCGCAAAAGACAAAAGAGGAAACTAAAGACGAGTATCGAGTATCTAGCATCGAAATACGATTCACCAGTTATGGTGACGGAAGAAATTGTCCTGAGGTGTTTGTTGATTCTAGGCAAATCGATGATAAAAGTCAAGGCAGCGCATTTGACAATTATTGTCTTTCTGGTAAATTAAACTAAATTTAAGTATCGGAATTTCAGTAATCTACTCGAATCGTTATTAATCAAACCTCTGTAGCTAATAGATCAGACAAACGGGGGGAGCAGGCCGAAGGCCGTTGAGGGGGATGTTTTCCCCCTCAATATCTTAAAAAGGGCTATTGTATGTATCAATACAGTAAGTGGTTTATTTATATTAATGGTTATAGGCATTGCGGCTCTGGCCATTTGGGCTATTTATCCTTTGGGAGAGAAGATAAATTTGGGCCTAGACCTAAAGGGAGGTATGCATCTCACATTGGAGGCAGACCTCAGCAAATTTCCATCGGAAAAAGATGTTGGAGACGCGATGGATTTGGCTATGGAAATCGTCAGAAACAGAATTGACCAATTTGGGGTAACGGAGCCCACCATTGCTCGCCGGGGTGATACATATATAGTTGTGGACTTACCGGATATAGAAGATTCACAACGGGCAAGAGAGCTTATAGGAAAGACTGCTCTTCTTGAGTTTAAATTGGTGGATGAGAAGGGAGATGTGAGCAAGGCTCTACAAGGAGATATTCCCGAGGATAACCAAGTACTCTATGATTCAAAAAAAAGGCCTTATCTGCTGAAGAAGGAGACTCTTCTATCGGGTAGCGCTATTAAAGATGCCCGGGTAGAAATGGGCCAATGGGGACAACCCTATATAAGTCTGGAATTCAAATCTGAGGCGGCAGATAAATGGGCTGAAATTACCGGCCAACACGTAGAAGAGAGAATAGCCATAATACTGGATAATGTAGTAAAATCTGTTCGCCCGGTAGTAAAAAGTCGCATTCTTCAGGGTAAGTGCGTTATCGAAGGACAATTTACTATGGAGGAAGCACGCGAACTAAAAATTGTTCTTAAGAGTGGCGCTTTACCCATTCCCCTGAATATTGTCGAGGAATTCACCATAGGCCCTTCTCTGGGCAGAGATTCTATTCAAAAAGGTCTTTGGTCAGTAATTATTGGCTTTATCGCTGTTTTTGTTTTTATGATAATCTATTATAAGAAGGCTGGTTTGATCGCTGATGCGGCTCTTTTATTAAATTTGCTCTTTATCTTAGGAGCTATGGCTGCTTTAAAAGCAACTTTGACTCTTCCTGGTATTGCTGGGATGATTCTTATTATTGGCATGAGTGTTGATGCTAATGTCATTATATTTGAAAGAATAAGAGAAGAATTGAGTAAAGAGAGAGCTCCTCGCTCAGCGGTAGATGCTGGCTATAAGAAGGCTCTAAGGACAATTCTCGATGCGAATATCACTACTCTTATCGTTGCTCTTATTCTTTTTCAGTTCGGCAGTGGACCCTTGAGGGGGTTTGCTACTACTCTTTCCATCGGCATTCTGGCCAGCCTTTTTACCGCCATAATAGTAACGCGAATTATCTTCAACTTATTGATAGCCGGGAGACCAAGAGAAAAACTGAGTATCTAGGAAAAACTGATGCGCTTTTTTGGAAAGACTCATATAGACTTTATTGGCTTGAGGAGAAAAGCCTTTCTTCTTTCAGGAATCATCATAGCCATTGGAATAACCTCTATCGTGCTGAAGGGAGGATTGAAACTTGGTCTGGACTTTACCGGAGGAATTGAGGTTCACCTCAAATTTGACAAGACCCCTTCCGTTGCTCGAATAAGGTCTGGACTGGCTAAAATTGGGTTGGGGGAAGCAATTATCCAACAGTATGGGGGAAAAGAAGAGAATCTTGTTCTTATAAAATATAAAGTAGAGGAAGCCTCACAGGAGATAGCTTCAGAAATAAGAAATAATTAACTATCGCATAACACACAAAGAATTTACCGCCTTGCAGGAACTGAGGAACATACCCGGGATTGAGGCAATAGGTTATGAAGAATTGGTCAGTCTTTTCACACTCGACCCCTTAGAAAAGGAAAAAGTTGGGCTTAACCAGATAGACGAAGAATCTCTTGCTTCACTTATCCTTCAGGTAGCCAATAATAAAATGGGGGCAAAGATTGAAGAGGGGATAAAAAAGGAATTTGAGGACGAGGAAAATTCATTCGTGATTCAAGCTACTTATGTCGTCGGACCTCGGATAAGCAAGAAAATTCAAAAAAGCGCTATTCTAGCCATTGCTTTTGGCCTAATAGGTATGCTGGTATATATTGCCTGGAGATTTGAGTTAAAGTTCGCTCTAGGAGCAGTTATCGCCCTGGCTCATGATGTTTTTATTAGCGTAACAGCGTTATCATTAGGAAATTACGAAATCACTCTTCCCATAATAGCCGCTGTGCTTACTATAATTGGCTATTCTCTCAATGATACTATCGTTGTTTATGACAGAATTCGAGAAAACCTTAAAACTCACCGAAAGGGAAGAATACCTCTTAAAGAAATCATCAACCTGGGTGTTAACCAATCCCTATCCCGTACAATTATTACATCTTTAACTACCCTTCTGGTAGTCTTGGTTCTGTTTATCTGGGGAGGAGCGATAATCCATGGATTTGCCTTTGCTCTGCTAATAGGAGTGATAGTAGGAACTTACTCTTCCGATTTCATCGCTGCCCCAGTAGTTTATAGTTGGAGAAAGAAAAACGTAACAAAGAGGACATGAGAGTTCTAATAACTGCGGGAGGTACAGGGGGACATATTTATCCTGCCCTGGCCATAGCTTCTTATCTGAGAGAGCGCCATCTGGCTAATCGTATCCTCTGGATAGGAGGAAGAAGAAAATTAGAGATGGAACTCCTGCGCTCACAAGGATTTGATTTCAAACAAATAAAAGCTTCTCCTTTCCCCAGGGCTTCCTGGCAAAAATGGATTGGATTCCCTTTTAAACTCTTTCTCTCTTTTTTTCAATCTTTCCTCATTCTTCTACAATTCAGACCAACAGTAGTTATAGGAATGGGCAGTTTTCATTCTTACCCGGTGGTAATGCTTGCTTTTTTTTTTGGAATTCGCAGCCTGGTATGCGAACAGAATGCAAGTTTTTCCCTAACCAATAAATTTCTACTGCCGTATGTTTCCAAAATAGCCACACCAGCTTTCCTCAAACAAATAAAAACCTTTCTAAAAGGATAAAGAATAAAACCCAACTTATAGGTAACCCCATCCGTTTCAAAATTCTGGCAACAGGAAGGCAAAAGGGAATAAAAAGGTTTAACTTAGATGAGGATAAATTTACTCTTCTTTTTTTGGGAGGCAGTCAAGGAGCTCATAACTTAAATAAGATAGGAGTGGAAGTCATTCAACTATTGAATAGGCAAAAGAAAATGAGGGATGAGATTCAAGTAATATTTATCACCGGGGAAAATGATTTAAAATGGGTAGAAAATTCCCTTGCACCCTTGAAGATTAAATCATTAGTTTCTTCCTACCTACCGGAGATACAATATGCTTATGCCGCCTCCCACCTGGCTATCTGCCGAAGTGGAGCTACAACTATAGCAGAGCTCACTGCCCTGGGGCTACCGGCCATTCTAATTCCTTATCCCTACGCTACAGGGAGACATCAATATGAAAATGCGAGAGTTTTACAAGCAAAGGGAGCAGCTCATCTTCTTGTCGAGAATAATCTTAGCGGAGATAGACTAAAAAAGTTAATTCTAGACTTAATAGAAGATAAAAACCTGCTTAAAAAAATGAGCAGGCGAAGTAAGGAACTAGGAAGACCGCAGGCGACTAGAGAATTGGTGGAAGTAATCTGCGATTTGGCCAGGACGGGACAAGTTAGCTCATAGCTCATAGTAAATTCAAAACACAGCTCATGGTTTTAGTTAATTAGGACGCAGATTTTGGCGAATTTATGTCCTATACTATCAAGCTACCGGAGCTGAAGCCCCAGGACAAAATATGTTAAAAGGAGTTAAATCCATTCATTTCATAGGAATTGCTGGAGTTGGTATGAGTGGATTAGCTAAGGTATTATCAGAAAAAGGCTACAGGGTTACCGGGTCAGACATAAAAAAAAATGTTTTTACCGAGCAGCTAGAAAGAAGAGGAATAACTGTTTACCAGGGACACAGTCCCTCTCATCTTAACCAGGCCGATTTAGTGATAGCTTCCTCTGTTATCTCTCCTGATAACCCTGAACTTCAGATAGCGAAGAGAAGAAGAATGCGTACTGTCTCACGCGGCGCCCTTTTAGCCGAGCTTGTGAATAGGAAGAAGGGTATCGTTGTTGCCGGAACTCACGGGAAAACGACTACCAGTTCACTCGTTTATTCAATTCTTCGTCAGGCGGGTAAAGATCCAACTATGTTCATTGGAGGGGAAGTCAATGATTTCGGTGCTAATAGTAAATTGGGAAGTAGCGAATATGTGGTAGCGGAGAGTGACGAATCCGATGGTTCTTTTTTGCTTCTGTCCCCCAGCATTTCCATTCTCACTAACGTCGAAGACGACCATATAGACTACTATGGTTCCAAAGATAAGCTGGTGCAGGCATTTGTTCAATTTACCGGAAGATTGAAACCGGCAGGCACCTTGATAATGAACATCGACGACCCTTGTCTAAGTAACGTTATCAAGAACATCTCTTTGTCCCCTTCTCAAAAACTAATCACTTATGGAATCAGTCCTATGGCTGACTTTTCAGCAAAAAAGGTAAAGTTGAAGCAATTTTCCTCTTCCTATGAAATTGATTATCAGGGGAAAAAGATAGAAGATATAGACCTCTCTTTACCTGGTCAATATAATATATACAATTCTCTGGCCGGCGTTGCTGCCGGGTTAGATATCGGCATAGGGTGGAAAGAAATTAAAAAGGCTCTTCTTCTTTTCTCTGGTGTGAAAAGAAGATTTGAATTAATAGGAGAAAAGTCCGGTATTTTAGTAATAGATGACTATGCTCATCATCCCACAGAAATAAAAGTAACTCTGGAAGTAGCGGCAAGATTGGAAAGAAGAACAATCGCCATCTTTCAACCTCATCGCTATACCCGCACTAAAATGCTTCTTTCTAAATTTGGCACTGCCTTTGAGAAAGCAGATATTCTTCTTTTGACTAACATCTATGCTGCGGGAGAAAATCCGATTCCTGGAATGGACGGTGAATTGCTATTTGAAAAAGTCAAACAAAAGAGAAGGAAGGCGACCTATTATTTTACCAATTTTCGAAAAATCATTGATTTCTTAGAATGCGAATGCAGAGAAGGAGACCTAATACTTACTCTGGGAGCAGGAAACATAAATGAGGTGGGTAAATCTTTTTTGGGACACAGAGCGTATAGTGAAGACAAAAAAAACGTAGAAGGTAAGGCGAAAAATGTAAAACCATAGCCTAAGATTCAAAAGTTCAAAAAAAATTTGAGTCTTAATTTTTTCTCTTTAGGTTTTAAGTTATCCTATACGCTATCCGCTAAACCCTATAAAGAGGGAGGGATAACGGAGAGAATTTTTCTGGCTTGTTCAGGATAACGGGCGATGAAAAGAAGCTCATCGCTAACAAGAGGTTTCTGCGTATGGACATTAGCATAGCGAGCTAGTTCCAGAATGGTAGAGGCTTCTTGCTCGTTTTTGAACTTGATCTCCAACTTCTCATAAACGTTCCTGAAGCCTTTGATTCCACCATATTCCCCAGTAGTTATTTTCCTACCTGTTTCTACCATTTCTGGCTCTCCTCGCCCCAATTCCTGAAAGTCATAGAGCTCGTAGTTACGTCTATCCTTTAGTGCTCCATCAGCGTGGATTCCTGATTCATGGGCAAAGGCATTATCTCCAACTCCCACCTGATTTATCGGGATAGGAACACCAAAAGCGTAAGAAGTATACTTGGCTATCCTCCAGGCCTGGGAGAGGTCTACTCTTGCCTCTAATAAGTTCAACTTTTTGGTGCCACTGGACTTGCGCAAAGCTAGAATTACAGAGACTAAATCTGCATTTCCCGTCCTTTCTCCCATTCCATTAATTGTAGTGTTGATATAAGCATCTACTCCTCCGTCTATGGCTCCCCTTGCTCCAGCTAATGCACAAGCCACAGCCATACCCAGGTCATTATGAGTGTGGATCTCTATGGGAAGCTGGATTTCTTGTGCTAAGTTTTTCACCCGCCGATAGATGGTAGGAGGATCATCACAACCCAATGTATCACAATATCTTATGGTATCAGCACCATGTTGCTTGGCCATCCGAGCAAACTCTATCAAGAATTCGTCGTCGGTACGAGAAGCATCCTCTGCGTTAACTCCTGCCTTCATCTCTCTTTTCTTTGCTTCATCAACTGCCCCTACCATCATTCCTATTATACTGGGTCTGGAAGGATTCTCTCGGGGATATCTCACTACTCTATTCCCAAATTTTCCCTTTGTCATTTGTTCCGAAGTAGAAATAGAGATGTTTATATGCTTAAGTCCCAATTGATAGGCTTTTTCTACATCATCTTTAACCGCCCTACACCAACCACTAAGGATCATAGGGCGAAGGACTCCCATTTCGGCCAGTTCAAGGTTAGCCTTAAGATAATTTGTTTCGTGATTGGTAAAAGGGAATCCAAATTCTGACTGATGAATTCCCATCTCATTCAGATAGAGATTAATGATAGTCTTCTCTAACTTAGCCAATCCCAACCTGGAAGTCTGAACTCCATCTCTATTGGTAACATCTATAATGTAAATCTTGTTTTTCTTTCTATTCATTCCTTAGACCCTTTCCTTGCCTTCGCTTTCTTGACTTCTATTTTCAGGGGAATCTCTACCTCTGGATGTAGTTTAAGAAAAACCTCTTTGACTCCAATGACTCGGATAGGCTCCTTTAAATCAACCTTACGATGGTCTATTTCTATATTGAGCTTTTTCTTGATTTCTTGAACAATGTCCTGGGAAGTAATAACTCCGAACAGTTTCCCATCCTCTCCCCTTTCTCTGGATAATATTAGCTTTGCTCCTTTGAGTTTATCTGCTATTTTTTGGGCTTTGAATTTTACTTTTTCTTTCTTCTGCTGGATAATTCTTCCTCTTTCTTCCCACTGCCTAATATTACCAGGGGTAGCCATTAGGACTAAATTTTTTCGCAAAAGAAAATTCCGTCCATAACCATCAGCTACCTCCACTATCTCTCCCCTCTTTCCAAGCTTATTAATTTTTTCCTTCAATATGACCTTCACTATTAACCTCACTGAGTTCATAGTTTGTAGTTCATAGTTCATCGACAAAAACAACGATAAGGTGGTAAGTAGTGAGTGATTAATTGGTAAGCAGTGCTCTCTTCCCTCTGGAGTGAGGGGAAAATTAACCATTTAACTAATTAACCAGTTAACCAACAAAACAATGAACTATGAACAATGAACTATTTTATTTGTAGGGCAAGAGTGCCATTTCTCTTGCTCTTTTTATAGCATTGGAAAGTCTTCTTTGATGTTTAGCGCAAACGCCAGTGCGCCTTCTACATTTTATACGAGCCCGACTATCTACATAACGCTGCAAAATCCTTACATTTAGATAGTCCAGTGATCTTGAACGACAAAAATCACAGCTCTTCTTTCTTCTAAGTACTGGTTTTGGTCTCACACACCTCTCCTTTAAGTATAATAGTTTACATGTGTACCGAAGGACATTCCTTGAACAACTCGTGAATCGTATCTAGTATTTCAAGAGTGGAAAAAAACGTCTCAGTTCCATATACTCGATCCTGGATGCTCGATGCTCGTAAAAGAAGAAAGACTAAAGACA
>WJOQ01000382.1 GCA_009618505.1 Clostridia bacterium
TTCTCAAAGCCTCTTCATCTAACTCTCCTTCCTTGAAAGGAGTAACAATGGCCACAAAACATCCCTGAAATTTCATCTCTTTTCCTCCTTGTCTGTTTCTTAGCAGGTTTAAGAGCCTGAGCTTTTCTTAAGAAGAGAATAGTTCATCGGGTATGTGTTCGCCTCTAATAAGGTCTGGGTAAGTTTCCCTTTCTCGAATTATCCACCAGCGGTCATCTTTTATTAGCACTTCTGACGGTCTTGGTTGGGCATTGTAAGAGGAGCTCATACTAAAGCCATAGGCTCCTGCATCCATTATAGCCAGATATTCTCCTTCTTTGATGGGGGGAAGCTTTCTATCCTTAGCAAAGAAGTCTCCTGACTCACAGATGGGACCTACTACATCTACCACCTCCACAGAATCTTTACTATAAGGCTCTTTTAACTTTTTTATCTGATGGAAGGCTCCGTAAAGGGATGGTCTGATTAAATCATTCATCCCTGCGTCCACAATGATGAATGTCTTTTCTCCTCTATTCTTTTTATAGAGAACCTCGGTAATTAAGCTCCCAGCCGGTCCTACCAGAAATCTTCCCGGCTCCAGGATGAGTTTCATCCCACTCTTTTTTATTAAAAGATGGATTCTTTCTGCTAGCTCCTTAATGTTAAGGGGAGGCTTTCCCTCTTCATAGCTTATGCCAAACCCTCCTCCTATATCCATATATTTTAGGTTTAGTCCCTTTTCTTTGAGTGTCTCAAATAAATTGAAAATATTTTCCAGGGCTCCGAGATAGGGCTTAGGACTGGTTATCTGGGAGCCAAGATGAAAATGAATCCCCACAGGCTCCAGTAGAGATGAATCCTTAATATTGAGATAAAGCTTTTCTGCCTCATCAAAACAAATACCGAATTTGTTTTCCTTTTTACCGGTGGTGATGTAGTGATGGGTTTCTACGTCTAGATCAGGGTTTATACGCAGGGATATCCTGGCAGTACAACTCATTCGCTGAGCTATCTGCTCTATGAGCTTCAGCTCCGATGTTGATTCTACATTAAATATAAAGATATTTTCCTTTAAGGCGTACTCTATCTCCTTTTCATTTTTTCCGGGTCCAGCGAAGACTATCCTCTGGGGAGAAAACCCAGCCCGAAGAGCCTTATATAGCTCACCTCCTGAGACAATGTCGCATCCTGCACCTTCGCGGGCTAAGAGCCGGGAGATAGTAAGATTACCGTTAGCCTTCAAAGCATAGCAAATCAAAGGAGAGAGCTTATGGAAGGCATTTTTAACCTTCCTGTAATTATTAATTAAGCTATGATAGCTATAAAGATAAAGAGGAGTTCCTAGCTTTTGCACAACTTCTGAGATTGGAGTTGACTCACAGAAAAGCTCTCCCCTTTGATAGTTAAAATATTTGCCACGATTCATTGGTACTCCTTCTTCTGAACTCAGAGAAATGTCTTCCTGCAAGCTTCTTGTGTCCACAAAACGCCATACGCTATCCGCTAAACGCTATTTCCAGCTTCTTTCTAGCTTCTTTTATTTGCTTGGCCAGGCTTTTCTTCCCTGTTCCTCCGGCTGATTCTTTATTGAATACACACGATTCCAGCTTTATTCTTTCAAAGACATCTTTTTGGAAGAGAGAGGAATATTTTTGGTAATTTTCTAAGCTTAATTCTTTTAAACTTTTACCTTCCTTGAGACATTCTTTAACTATAGTTCCGATGATTCGATGTGCTTTTCTAAAAGAAACGCCTTTTTCTACCAGATAGTCCGTTAAGTCGGTAGCGGCAAAAAATCCCTTCTCTGCCGCCTTTCTCATATTCTCTTTGTTTATTTTCATTCCATCCAACATTCTAGGGTAGAGCTTTAGACTTGTTTTCACTATTTCTATGCTTTCCAGTAAAGGAGGTTTATCTTCCTGCATATCTCGGTTGTAGGACAATGGAAGAGCCTTCATAGAGGTAAGGAGAGAGATAAGGGAGCCATAGACTCTTCCTGTCTTCCCCCGAATGAGTTCAGCCACATCAGGATTCTTTTTCTGAGGCATAATACTTGAACCAGTGGCAAAGGTATCACTTATTTCAATAAAGGAAAAGAGAGGAGATGACCAGAGAATAATGTCCTCAGAAAGACGAGATAGATGCATCATTAAAAGAGTCACATCCGACAGAAACTCTATAATATAATCTCTATCGCCTACTGTGTCCAGACTGTTTTCGGTAATTTTAGGAAAATCAAGTAATTTGGCTACATATTCTCTGTCAATAGGTAGAGATGTTCCTGCCAGAGCTCCTGCTCCTAAGGGCATTACATTAACTCGCCCGTAGCAATCTCTGAACCGCTCTCTATCCCTTTCTAGCATCCAGAAATAAGCAAGAAGATGATGAGAGAAAAAAATAGGCTGAGCATATTGTAGATGAGTATAGCCGGGCATAATTACCTTTAGATTCTTCTCAGCTACCCCAAGGAGAGTTCTCTGGAAAATGCTAATTAGATCAATAATTTCGCTTATCTCTTCTCTGAGATAGAGTCTTTCGTCCAGGGCTATCTGGTCGTTTCTGGATCTGGCGGTGTGTAGCTTTTCACCTATCTCTCCCTCTCTTTTGATTAGTTCTTCTTCTATGGCCAGATGAATATCCTCTTTTTGACTGAAATCAACTTTCCCCTTTTCAATATCTTTTTCTATCTCTTCTAAAGCTTGAGTGATTCTTTCAGATTCCTTTTTCTTGATAATTCCGCACTGAGAAAGCATCTTGGCATGAGCGATGCTTCCCGCTATATCATATTTGTACAATCTATTATCTATATCAACGGAGGAGGTAAATTTTTTTACCAATTTATCTGTTGGTTCACTGAATCTACTTGCCCATAAATCCATCTTTTCACTTCCTCTATTCTATTTATCTACCACAACTAGTGCAGCTTGATGCCTGACAGGTGGAGCAGCTATTTCCTCCTATTACGGCGCCCTCTTCTGTTCTGCCGCTGATAAATTTAGGAAGAAGTTTTTCCAGCCGGAGGCTGCCACATTTTTCGCATTTGATCTTATCACCATTAGCGAGACTCACTAATCGGGTAAATTCCTCTTTACATTGAGTGCATTTATATCGATACAAAGGCATCTTAGATTGCCCCTCTAGATTTTCTTAGTTCAATCTGCTCTGTGTGTATTTTAGGATATTCTAGGTGTCTGTCAAATTTTGAGCAGGCATAGAGAGCTTGAAAGGCGTTGTCGGTTTGACAAAGCAGGAATGAAGAGATAGAATTAAGCAGTAAAGGAGAGAAGATGAAAGCAGTTGTTAAGATTAAAAGAGAGGTAGGTCTTGTATATCAGGATTTTCCTTTGCCTGAAGTAGGCAAGAAGGATGTGCTGGTAAAGATTAAAGCTGCTGCCATATGTGGCTCGGATTTAAAGATTTATAAGTGGCTGCCCTGGTGCGAGAGTATAGTTAAGTCTCTTCCCTTTATTCCCGGCCATGAATGCTGTGGCGAGGTAATAGAGGTAGGTAGAGAAGTTAGAGGGATAAAAATAGGGGACAAAGTAGCAGGAGAGACGCATGTTCCCTGTGGAACTTGTTGGCAATGTCAGCATAATCGTGCCCATACCTGTGAAAATATGGAGCTTTTCGGACATACTATAAATGGCTGCTTTGCTGAATATTCTCTTATTCCCGAGGTATCTACCCGAAAGATACCCGATAGTATATCTTTTGATTATGGCTCTCTTCTGGAGCCAATGGGGATTCCTTTTCGGGCGGTGGAAAAGGGAGAGGTTGAAGAAGAGGCAGTAGTAGTTATAGGCTCTGGCCCTATTGGGCAGTTTGCCGTTGGTATTTCCAAGATAATGGGAGCAGAAATAATTATTGCTATAGACATCAATCAGAAAAGATTAAATATC
>WJOQ01000164.1 GCA_009618505.1 Clostridia bacterium
AAGGCAAAAAAAAGAGGGATGTCGGCTCTTGCTCTTACCGATAAAGATGGCCTCTACGGGGCGATAAGATTCTACCAAAAAGCAATTAAGGAAGGTATCAAACCCATCATTGGAGCCGAGATAACACTTGAGTCAGGCTACTCTCTCGTTCTTCTAGCCAAAAATATTAAGGGTTACTCTGCTCTCTGTCACCTTATTAGCGAGATGCATCTTTCCTCTAAAGGTGAGCCGTGTCTGGCTATGCGTACCTTGAAGAAATACTCCCAAAATATTTTTGCCCTCTCAGGGCCTAAAGGAGAGCTGGCTGCCTATATCCTTCGAGGAAGGCTTGACTTAGCTAAAAAGAGAGCTCGTCGCTACCTTGAAGTATTCGGGAAAGATCACTTTTTAATCGAGCTTCAAAATCACCTTCTTCCATCGGAGAGAGTTCTAAACGAAGCTCTATTTAGGCTTGCCTGCAAAAATAATCTCTTGGTCGTAGCTAGCAACGATGTCTATTACCTTAACCAAGAAGATTATGAATTACACCAGATTCTGGTAAGGGCAAGTCAAATCGTCCACCACCAGAATAGTAGGGCTACTCCTAATGGGGAATACTATCTTAAAACACCTCTGCAGATGGCTCGTCTATTTGGAAGGTATCCTGCAGCTATAGTTAATACTTCTTTAGTAGCGGAAGAGTGCAATCTCAAACTCAACCTGGGAGGGATTATCTCTCCAGCTTTTCCTATACCTCAGGGTGAAAAAGATAATGAATATCTCTTAAAACAGTGTTTTAAGAGGTTACCTAAGAAGTATCATTCGCCTACCAAGAAGGTAACTTCTACTCTCATCAGAGAACTTGAGGTAATTAAAAGAAAGGGATTCTCTTCGTACCTTCTCTTAGTAGCAGACATCGTCTCCTTTGCCAGAAAGAAGGGAATCAGGTGTTCAGCTCGAGGTTCGGCTTCAGGAAGTGTTGTTGTTTACCTTTTGGACATCTCTGAGAACGATCCTCTCAAACATAATCTTCTTTTCGAGCGATTTCTCAACCCAGAACGGAATGACCTGCCTGATATTGATCTCGATTTCGACTCCAGGAGAAGAGATGAGATAACCGAGTATGTGTTGAAGAAGTATGCCTCTGAAGCAGCTTTGGTTGCCACAGTTCCCACTTTTAAAGCCAGAGGTGCTTTAAGAGAAGTGGCCCGATCCTTTGGACTGAGTTACCAAAAAATAGAGACTCTAACCAATATGATACCTTATCTTCCCGCAGATAAGATTCGCCCCGCTCTTGATGCTTTGCCTGAGTTAAGGGAGAACGAATTAAGAAAGAAAGAGTATGAGAAATTAATAGATGTCTCAGAAAAAGTGGATGGATTCCCTAGACACCTCTCCTGTCACCTTGGAGGAGTAGTTATCTCTAGAGGTCCTCTTCAAGATCTTGTGCCGATTCAAAAATCAGCCAAGGGATTTTCCTTATCCCAGTACGATAAGAACGATTTGGAAAAGCTGGGTCTGATTAAGACCGATCTTCTTTCTTTAAGAATGCTGGGAGCTATCAGTGAAGCGATAGAGCACCTGAGAGTCCGTAGAGTTAATCTCGACCTAGAAAATATTTCCCTTGACGACGAGAAGGTATATGAGCTTTTGAGATCTACTAAGACCGTGGGATGTTTTCAACTTGAAAGCCCCGGAATGAGACAGCTCCTGGGAAAACTTCAGCCAACAAATTTCAATGACATCATTGCCTGTATCTCTTTATTCCGTCCGGGACCTATGCAAGCTGATATGATCACGCCTTTTTTAGAGAGAAGACACGGAAGGGAAAAAGCAAGTTACCTTCATCCAGCCTTAGAACCTATTTTAAAAGATACCTTCGGAGTAATTATTTTTCACGAACAGGTCCTCAAGATAGCCCAAAGCCTAGCCGGCTTTTCTTTGGGTCAGGCTGACCTCCTTCGAAGGTGTATGACCAAGAAAATCACTCCAGAAGAAAAGGAGAAGCTAGAATGCGACTTTCTGGCTGGATGCAAAAGAAAGGGAGTAAAAAAAGGAGTAGCACAAAAAGTATTTGGACAGCTTGCAGCTTTTGGAGCTTTCGGATTTTGTAGGGCCCATGCAGTGAGCTTTGCCAAGATTGCCTACCAATCCGCCTATCTTAAAACTTACTATCCAGTTGAGTTCTTCCTGGGACTTCTCAATAACGAGCCTGGTCTATATCCAAAAAGGGTTCTTTTAAATGAGGCGAAAAGATGTGGTATTCAGATTCTTCCCCCTGATATTAACCAGAGTAAAGGCAAATTCTCTTTAGAGAATGGCGCTATTAGAGTTGGCCTCTCCTGCGTAAAGGAAATGGGGCCTTCGTCTCTAAAAGAAATCCTAAGAAAGAGAAGAGAACAGAAATTTAATAGCCTTGAAGATTTTCGTCTTCGAGTTAACATTGAAAGACCCCTTTTGGAAAATCTTATCCTTTCCGGCTGTTTGAACTCTCTCAATGGAAAAAGTATTCATCATTTGCTCCGGACCTCTCAAATCTTTTCCCAACTCTTCAAGAACAATAACAACAATCACCAAAATAAGACTCTTCTAGAAATGGACCTTTTAGGTTTAACTGTTAAATATCATCCACTCATTGCTTTCAAAAAAAACCTTGACAAAATAGAAAGAGTGAAAAGCAGTGAATTATCAGCGATGAGTGAGGGAAAAACAGTGAAAGTGGCAGGTGTCAAAGTTATTCTACACACTCCTCCTACTAAAAGCGGTCAGAGAGTGATATTCCTTACTTTGGAAGATGAGGAAGGTCTGATTGACGTCACTGTATTCCCGTCTGCTCAAAAGCTATATGCTAGTGATATCTTTGAAGAAGACATTCTCTTAATTGAAGGCTATGTACAAAAACACGGCTCCGCTGTCTCTCTAATAGCCAATAGGGCTTCCGGTTTAAGAAAAATGACGAATTACTGAATGACGGTAGGCCTCGTTCGATAAGTCTCAGTACTTCTTAATCTGGCTTTGCGGGGAGGCGGAGAGGGAAGGATTCGAACCCTCAAGACTAAATTAGGCCATTCCTGTCTTCCTGAACTGACCTGTATTTTCGCCTGTAAGTAGCTTTGGCAAAGGATTTTCTATTTTTATCTACTTATATCTATTTCGATGTATTTATACCTATTTTGGTAGAGAATAGTCACAATTTGGTCACAGAAATTTTCCTCAAACTTAGCGTCTAAATGACATTCTATTTGGGTTACCTTGAAAGTCAAAGTCTCTGCGATTAGAAATGGTGCACGTAGCTGCCCTCAAATAGGACCTTTCCCCCTCCGAAGTACTGGTGCTAGGATGTTCTTTCTGGGGGAAGTGAAAATTGCTAGCCCCAACGTTCACGTAATCATACCCCAGAAAGAACATATAATTAATGTGCTGGCTCAGCTCCCAGTCGTGATCTTCTTTATTAGCCCGATTTGTTCTGCTCAATTTATCGGTTTTACCGATAGCACGCAGTACTTCCGATTCGATGTTTGAGAAGAGTTCATAGAATGGAACCCGATCAGGGGTACCCTCCCGCCTGAGAACCTTCTCCAGTCGTTCAAAGTTAGGATTTGGTTTTATCCTCAGTTTCAGAGGATCCATACTTATCTCCCGGTTGAAATGCCCGTTCTGTCAAAATATTTTTAGTGATTTTGTTTTAAAAACTTAGCCAAAGATACTAAGATCCAATTCGAACAGGACAGCTAATTCCTGCAGTGAGTTGAGCGAAATTAAAGCGTCCCAAAGATTGGTCATTCACAATTATGGCGTATTCCTTTCTCCTACTTCCCCTGAATTTAACAATAATCCTAGACAATGGCTGAAATGGTGTGACTATCTTAAGACTCACAGTGTCAGCGGTGGTCTCGACGTT
>WJOQ01000325.1 GCA_009618505.1 Clostridia bacterium
CATTCGGGGCAAATAAGAAAGGAGAACTCTGTGTTAGAAGAACTGCGTGAGGAAGTCTGGCGAATGAATTTGGAACTCCCCAAAAATGGATTGGTTACTATGACAAGTGGAAATGTTAGTGCTCGAGATAAAGAGACAAATTATGTGATTATAAAACCAAGTGGGGTGAGTTATGATGACCTGAAGCCTTCCCAGATGGTAGTAGTGGATTTAGAGGGAAAGGTGATTGAGGGTGCTCTAAAACCTTCGGTGGATACCTCTACCCATCTTTATATATATCAACATCGAGATGATGTTAATGGTGTAGTTCACACCCATTCTAATTATGCTAGCAGTTTTGCCGCTTTAGGAAGACCTATTCCTGTTTATCTTACAGCTATGGCTGATGAATTTGGTGGTCCTATCCCGGTAGGAGATTATGCTCAGATTGGTACGGAAGCAATTGGAAAAGAAATCATAAGGTCTATTGGGGATTCCCCCGCTGTTTTGATGAAAAACCACGGTGTCTTTACTATTGGTTCTTCTGCAAGAGCGGCGGTAAAGGCAGCAGTCATGGTGGAAGATATTGCCAAGACTGTGTTTCTGGCTCTTCTGCAAGGGACCCCGGATAAGATACCAGTACAAGAAGTGAGAAGAGCTCATAAAGCCTACAAGGAAAAGTATGGGCAGAAAGAAGCAAGCTAAGATTGGAATGAAAGAGGGGTTTAGCTATTATTTCCTCTGCTTCCTTCTTCTCTTTTTTCCTCTTTTATTTTCCAGTGATTGCCGCCCAAAAAATAAACCTCCATTTTTTTCTTCTCAACAATCCTACTGTGCTTACTTCTCCCCTCAAGATTCACTCTATGCCCGTCTTGTCCGTTTGATTCAGGAAGCTGAGAAGAGTATCTATGCCGCTTTTTACAAGCTCGAGCTTAAGGAGGTATCTGATGCTTTGCTGGAGGCTCATCAGAGGGGGGTAAAGGTAAGAATTTTTAGCGATGATCTGACTTCTGGAAGTGAAAAATCCAGACTTGACTCTTTGAATAAGTTTCTTCCCGTTAAAACAGATAAAGACCCAGCCAGTTTTATGCATCATAAGTTTTGTGTTATTGATGGGGAAATAGTCTGGACAGGGTCTTTTAATCCTACTTACTCAGGCTCTTGCCGGGAGAATAACAATGCGCTAGTTATAATGTCGTCCCTGGTGGCTGCTCAGTTTATAAAAGAGTTTGAAAGATTATGGGAAGGGGAGTTATTATCCCCTGGCCCTACCCCTTCCCCTGTGTTATTAGAGAGTGGGATAAAGGTATATTTTTCGCTTCATCATAATCCTGAGGAGGCTATTGTTCAATCTCTTGAAAAAGCTAGGGAAAGTATATATTTTGCCCTTTTCACCTTCACTTCACAAGAAATTGCTCAGGCTATCATTCATAAATTTGCTGAAAACATAGAAATAAAAGGAATACTGGAAAAGAATCAGGATGGTCCGTTTTCTCGATATGATTCTTTAAAGAGATTGAGAGTGCCCGTCAGGTGGGATAGAAACTTTTATTTTATGCACCACAAATTCTTCATAATTGACCAAAAGATTGTTATTACCGGGTCTTTCAATCCCACCTGGCATGCTAATTATAGCAACCGAGAAAACCTTATCATCATATATAGTCCTTCCTTGGCCAGTCAGTACGAGGAAGAATTTAATAGACTATGGAAGGAGAGTGAATTTGATTGAAAAGGGAGCAAGAGAGATACAAGAGGCTCGAGAAAACAGAGGACCTAGTATCCAGGAAAGGTATGAGAACAGTTTTCCTACTTCTCAGGAGTTATATAGAGAAGCATTGGATTTATTTCCCAATGGAGTGACTCATGATAGTAGAATCTTGAAGCCTTTCCCTATTTATGTGGACCATGCTCTGGGGTGCAAAAAATGGGATGAAGATGGTAATGAGTATATTGATTACTTTGGGGGTCATGGAGCACTTTTGCTGGGACATGGGCATCCCAGAGTAGTAGAAGCTGTGATCAAACAGATAAACAGAGGTACGCATTATGGCGCCTGTCACCGTCTGGAGGTAGAGTGGGCTAAATTAGTAACAGACATGGTTCCTTCGGCGGACAAGGTAAGATTTGTCAGTTCTGGTACCGAGGCTACTTTTATGGCAGTAAGACTGGCTCGGATTTTTACTGGAAAAAGTAAAATTCTTAAATTTGCTGGACATTTCCACGGTTGGCAGGATAACCTGATTATAGGCTCAAGTCCTCCCTATGAGGTTTTTCCGCCGGGAGTACCAAATGGCGTAGTGCAAGATACTATCGTATGCCCTCCTAATGATATAGGGAAAGTAGAGAAGATTCTGCGAGAAGATGATAGAGTATCCTGTGTGATTATTGAGCCTACGGGAGCAAGTTTTGGGATGATACCTACCCGAGCAGGTTTTCTTAAAGAGCTCCGCCAGCTCACTGATAAGTACAAAGTCTTACTCATTTTTGATGAGGTCATTACCGGATTTAGATGTGCCCCGGGTGGTGCTCAGGAATATTATGGTGTGATGCCGGATATTACTACCCTGGGCAAGGTCCTGGCGGGAGGTTTCCCGGGAGCGGCTGTAGCTGGAAGAGAGGATATACTTGAGCTTTTAGAAAAAAGAGGGAATAAAGAGTGGAATCTTAAAAAGAAGATGCCCCACTACGGAACTTTTAATGCTAACCCCATTTCTGCTTCTGCCGGTATCGCCACGCTTAAAATTATAGCTACGGGTGAGCCTATTAACAGAGCCAACAGGGCATCTTCAATGTTAGTAAGTGGCATGAACCAGGTTATCGATAAATACAAGTTAGCCTGGTGTGTACACGGTGAATTTTCTGGCTTTAGATTCTTGTTGGATCATACTTGTCCTAAGAGATCCTCCTGTGACTTCCGCAGCTGCGACTATGACTATAAGAAACTCAAAGGAGGAAACGATCCGATTCTCAGTGGAAGCTTGCGCTGTGGAATGCTCCTGAATGGGGTTGATGCAACCGAGCAGGGAGGTTGGGTTTCTGCTGCCCATACTGCTAAAGACATAGAGAAAACTATTATGGCCTTTGACAGGACTATCAGCTGGATGAAAAAGGACGGACTCATCTGAGGCTCCTTGAGGGAGCCTCAGTAGTGAATGGTTGTTGGTGATGGTTGCTGTAGGTATCTCGATGTTCATTTATTTTAGGAGAAAAAAGTGGTTATGAAAAAGCTGAACAACAAAATCGGGAGGTTTAGCCAATGGGAGGAATAATCTTGGTGATCGTGGTAGTGTTTGTTATTGTTATGATAGGAAAGGTAGTCACTGTAGCTCTCAAACTTACCGGTCTTGATGAGCGAACAGCAAGTTTTCAGACTCTTTCGGCTCTTACGTGTACGGGCTTTACCACCAGAGAAGCAGAGTCGGTGGTTACTCATCCAATGAGACGTAGGATAATTTTTCTTCTCATGATAATCGGAAACGCCGGAATGGTGGCAGTCGTGGCTGGCACGGTCTTCTCCTTCTTTCACATCACCTCCCCCTGGTCGATTTTCAGGTTCCTCATTCTCATAGTAGCCCTTTACCTGATATTCAAAATGGCTACCCACACCAGATTGGCCCGTTTTCTTTCTAAGAAAATAGAGGAGAAGATTCGAGAGAAATTCAAACTTCATGAAAGAACCATAGGACAAGTGCTCGATCTTGGGAAAGACTTCGGTATAGCTGAGGTCACCTTACATGAAGGGTCCACCTGCGCGGGAAAGACCCTAGCCAGCTCTGATTTGAGTAAAAAGAAGATTTTAATTTTGGCTATTGAAAGAGATAAAGAGAGAATTTTAGTGCCCAAGGGAAATCATAAACT
>WJOQ01000090.1 GCA_009618505.1 Clostridia bacterium
GGCTGGGAATACTGGGCTCTTCGATGGGTCTTAGCTATATATCCCTTTGTTTTTTCTTTGGGAAATTATCTGAAAAGTGGCATCGAAAAAAGATATTAGTACTAGGGTCCTTCGTATATGTTGCCGCTTCTCTCTTTTTTTCTTTTTCCTCACAAATCTATCATCTTTTTTTGTCTATGTTGTTGCTGGGAGTTGCTGGGGCCATGTTCTGGCCAACCCTGGAAGCCTGGATTGCTGAAAAAGAGAGTAAGCGAACTCTTATACAGAAGATGGCATTATTTAATATTTCTTGGAGCACAGGACTCGCTATAGGTCCCCTTATAGGAGGGATTCTATTTGGAATGAACTTTAAACTACCTTTCTATTTTGCTTTTTTTGTAAGTGTATTTGTGCTTCTTATCTTATTTTACAAAACTCCCAAGGTAAGCTTGGCCACTAAAAGTAAATCTTTTACTAACAAAACCTTTCTTTCAGAGAATCCTCCCGATAGTTTTTCTTTATATATTAAAATTTCTCGCATGGCTAATTTTGTCTTGTGCCTTTGCACGGGAATGGTCTGGTATATTTTCCCTAAATTGGGGACTCAGCTTCAAATTTCTCCTTCATTTTTAGGACTTCTAATGTTTATTCTTTCTTTTACCCGAGTGCTTACCTTTTACGGACTGGGAAGAGTTCGCCTGTGGCACTATCGTATCTTTCCCCTGGTTTTTTTCCAGCTTATCGCTGCTGTGGGTCTTATTATAATCTTCATAGCCAACTCGCTTCCTCTCTTTTTTCTAGCCTTTGTATTTATAGGAGTGGGCCTGGGGATGACTTTTTCCTCCAGTCTTTTTTATAGTGTTAATGTCACCTCCCAAAAGGGTCCCAGTGCTGCCATTCATGAAACGGTACTGATGAGTGGTTTTCTCCTGGGTCCTCTGATAGGAGGAGCAGTAGCCCAAGAATTTTCCCTTAGAGCTCCTTATCCAGTAGTTGCTGCAATAGTAGTAGTGGGGATATTTACCCAGCTGTTACTTAAAAGACGTTATGATCTACCTGGCAGATCATAAATAGGGACAGCGACCATTTATGTTGATTTCTTTTTTGATCTGCTCTTTGCTAATCTAACTAATCTAAAATGGTCGCTGTCCCTATTTATTTGATTTTAATTGCTTTTAGAAATAATTTCTGATATAAATGGAATCGATGAGCAGGGAGTGTCCTGGATTATCTTTAGAGGAGGAAAAAGAGAGGACAATGAGAACTGGTGAGCGTTTCAACAGAGTAATGTATTGGCAAGAAGCAGACCGGGTACCTAATATGGATTTTGGCTATTGGGATGAAACCATCACTGTTTGGCATAAGCAGGGATTGCCTGCCTATGTGAAGACCCAGGAAGATATGGAACGATACTTGGGCCTGGAAGGGGCTGAGATTATTCCTTGGTTACCGGTGGCTAATGGTCTGTATCCACCTTTCGAGGATAGAGTTCTGGAGGATAGAGGCCAATACAGACTGGTTCAGAATGCTGAAGGAAATATCTGTGAGATTCCCAAGCATGGTACTTCTATACCCCATTATGTCAAGTACGTTCTACAGACACCTAAGGATTGGCAGACATTTAAGCGAGAACGGCTAGATTACACTAGAGAAGATCGTATCGGTGAGGTAAAAAAAATAGTTAAGGAAGCACATCTAGCTGGAATGCCAGTTCGTTTCGATGCTGGTTCTTTATACGGTTGGCTGAGGAACTGGATGGGCGTGGAAAACTTCTCTGTTGCCATAATGAATCAAAGAGAGTGGATTGAGGAGATGATGGAGCATTTGACCGAAATGACTATTTACCTCATTGAAAAAACCTTGCCTGAAGTAGATATAGATATAGCCTGGTGGTGGGAAGATATGTGTTTCAATCACGGACCTCTAATATCACCCAAACTTTTTGAAGAATTAATGGTTCCTCGTTATAGGCGTATTACCGATACTCTAAGAAAATATAAGGTAGACATTAATGTGTTGGATTGCGATGGGCAAATTTATCAGTTGGTCCCTGGTTGGTTAAAGGGAGGTATCAACTGCATGTTCCCAATCGAGGCAGCTCACACGGATCCAGTCAGATTACGCCAGGAGTATGATAAGGATATTCTTCTCATGGGAGGGGTAAATAAGGTACAATTAGCCAAAGGCAAGCAGGCTATCGATGAGGAGCTGAAACGGTTACGCCCACTCGTAGAAAAAGGGGGATATATTCCCACGGTAGATCACCGTGTGCCTCCCGATGTTTCCTTTGAGAACTACCTCTATTACCTGGAAAAAAAGAAGGAGATTTTGTAGTACAATAACTCTGCTCAAAAAATGAATAGAAAAACTCGAATAGGAATTCTTTTTGGGGGAAGGTCAGCTGAACATGAAGTTTCAGTCCAGTCAGCTAAAAATATCCTCCAGGCCATTAATAAAGAAAAATATGAGGTAGTTTTAATTGGTATTAATAAAGAAGGGCGGTGGCGTCTGAAAAAAACCTCAGAATTATCTTTACTTTCGGAAGGTTCCAATATAACCAGGCTAAACGGAAAGGATGAGGGCGCAGTTTTGATTCCTGAAGAAAAGGAGGGCAATCTGCTCCCTTTATTCAGTGAGAGGGAGCTCAAGGAGGTTGATGTAGTTTTTCCTGTACTGCATGGGCCATACGGCGAGGATGGTACAATTCAGGGTTTATTGGAGTTGGCTAATATCCCTTATGTGGGGGCAGGCGTTCTGGGCTCGGCTGTAGGGATGGACAAAGATGTGATGAAGAGATTGCTCAGAGAAGCAGGGATTCCAGTAGTAAAATTCTTTACCTTCAATAGGAGTTCTCTTAAAGAGATTGATTTTGGCCGTGTTCGAGATGAGCTAGGACTGCCCTTGTTTGTCAAACCAGCCAATCTTGGCTCATCAATAGGGATGAATAAAATAAAGAAAAAAGAACAATTTCAACCTGCCCTGAAAGAGGCATTTCAGTATGATAATAAGATATTAATAGAGGAATGCATTCAAGGTAGGGAAATTGAGTGTTCTGTTCTGGGAAATGATGACCCTGTTGCTTCTCTGCCCGGGGAGATTTTACCTCAGTATGAATTTTACTCCTACGAAGCTAAGTATCTGGACGATAAAGGAGCAATTCTAGAAATTCCGGCCAGGCTTTCCCCAGATATTGTTCATGAAATTCAAGAGCTATCCTTAAGGGTGTTTAAGATAATGTGCTGTCAAGGAATGGCGCGAATTGACTTTTTTCTAAAGAATAATCAGGAAATCATTGTAAACGAGCTTAATACCATTCCTGGATTTACCAGAATTAGTATGTATCCTAAGCTTTGGGAGGCAAGCGGGATACCCTATTCTGAACTGATAGATAGATTGATCCAGCTTGCCCTGCAGAGATTTGAAGAAAAGAAGAAGTTAAAGTTGTGAAATTCCACGGCTGTGCTATACTATTGATTTAAAAGGGAGGAAGTAGTTGCCAAAGGAAAATAGTCAAATAAGCAAACCCTCTGTAAAACGGGCCATAAAATTTGCATTAGGAGATGCCTATCATAATGCGGGTACAGTTATCCTTACTAATCTATTCTGGACAGCTACTTTTCTTCCCTGTCTATTAATAGGCATTCGGATGCGAGAAGGCTCTTCTCCCTTATATTTTCTTTTGCTGGGAGGATGTTTTCTTTTAACTTCCCCTGCTCTGGCAGGTATATATGCTATTTCTCGAAAAGTTGCCATAAAGGAATATGAAATAGAAAGAAGCGATTTCTTTTTAGGAATAAAAGAACATTGGAAAAAGAGCCTTATTTTTTCTCTTATTTGTGTGATAGTTCCCTTGGTAGTCGGGTCTTCTTTAATGTTTTATGGACAACTGATGAGCACCAATCCTCTTAACATAATTCTCTGGGTGGTTAGCGTATGGATTTTGATTTTTTTTCTTCTGGCCCAGGTCTATTTTTTCCCTTTGCTTATTACTCAAAAAATGGGAGTAGTTCAAATATTAAAGACTTCTTTTCTCCTGACTCTTAATAACATAGGATTCACCCTGGTGATAGTACTCTTGGAGCTGATTATCCTTCTTCTTTCCTCTATCACAGGGATCATCTTTTTAGCCGGAGTGAGTGTGATTGCTTTGCTTCAGAGTAGTGCTTTTGTTGAAATAGCTAAGAGATATACGGGTGAGGAAATAAGAAAAGAGATAAAGAGAGAAGGGGATGAAAAGAGAAATCTGAGGGATGTCATCCGCGATACCTTCTTTCCCTGGAAGTATGATTAAGAAGGGTTAAATGGTGAATAGTCTTAAGAAATTTAGACTATTACAAGAAAAAATGGGAAAAGAGGCGTTATTAGTTATTGAGATGTTAAATGATTTTATTGAGGTAGGAGCACCCCTGGAAGTTCCCGCCGCCCGGAAAATTCTCCCTTATGTGAAGAGAAGAATCAAAGAGGCAAGAGAAAAACAAATTCCGATAATTTATGTCTGCGATAGTCATAGAGAAAACGACCAAGAGTTCGGTAAATGGCCTAAACACGCTATTTCTGGTACCAGGGGAGCAGAAATAATAGAGGAACTAAAACCAGGAGAAGATGATTTTATAGTAAGAAAAAGAAGATATTCTGCCTTTCTGGGGACTGATTTAGATTTACTTCTTAAAGAGCTTAGAATAGAGAAGCTTCATCTGGTGGGAGTTCTCGCTAATATTTGTGTTTTTCTTACAGCGGTCGAAGCAGCAATGAGAGATTATGAGGTGGTTGTCTATGCTGATTCCGTAGCTGCTCTCTCGGAGCAAGACCATAAATTCAGTCTATCTCAACTAAAAGATGTGTTTAAAGTAAAAGTGAGTTATCGAAGCAATGTTTGAACAAAAACAAAAAAATCAACTCTGGTCAATTATCTTAATAGTAATTGGCATTCTTGTTTTGGTGAGTCTTCTGTTTTTTTCCTCCTCTCAATCTCCCTTTTTTACCTCTCGTTCCAATGTCTCTTCTGACACCTATATCGGGAAGTTCGGGACATTAGTCTCCACCTATCTATATCTTTTCTTTGGCCTGGGAGCCTTCCTTGTTCCTTTTATCCTGATAGGGATAGGGGTGAAAAAGTTTAAAGAGGGTAGGCTGGAGGCTGTTTTTCGCAAGGGAATAGGGCTGCTTATTTTCTTTATTGCCTTTTCTTCAGTTCTTTACTTTATAGGTCTGGATATATCTTCCTTTCTCTGTGGAGGAGGGCTTTTAGGCCTTTTCTTTTCAAGAATTTTCTATTCTTCTTTCGGGAATATAGGAAGTGCAATTATTCTGACTGGACTTTTTTTGATTTCCATAATACTGATGGTTGACCTTTCTCCTCTCCTGGCGAAAAGGAAGATAAGGAAAGAGCTTTCCATAAAGAAGAAACCCGTTATTCTGCCCAGAAGAAAAAAGGAAAATCTGGACTGGCAGAAAAAGGAGGGTGCTTCTTCTATCAGCAGCCTTCCTTCTTTTTCCTTATTAAACCCTTTTTCTTCTTCCTCCTTTTCCTCATCAGATGAAGTAAAGCTGGCCGGTAAAAAACTAAAGCAGACTTTAAAAGATTTTGGGGTAGAGATAGAAATTGCTGAAATTAAAGATGGTCCAGCTATTACTCGCTTTGAAATAAAGTTGGCGCCCGGGATAAAAGTGAGTAAGTTGATGAATCTTTCCAGCGATCTGGCTCTTTCCCTGGCAGTTCCTAATGTACGTATTGAGGTCCCCGTTTCCGGAAGGTCTTTGGTGGGAGTGGAAGTCCCCCGAAAAAAGATAAACTTTGTTTATCTACGGGAGCTGCTAGAGTCAAAACAGTTTAGAAAATCGGAGACTAAGTTACTTTTTCCTTTAGGCAAAGATATTGCCGGAGAGACAATCTGGGTTGACCTGGGGTCTTTACCCCATCTTCTTATAGGGGGAGCTACCGGTTCAGGTAAAAGTATCTGTATAAATTCTATTATTATAAGCATACTCTATAGAGCTTTTCCTGATGAAGTTAAGTTTTTACTAATTGATCCTAAGACAGTGGAGCTGGTTGACTATATAGGCATTCCTCATCTTATTTTTCCTACTATTACTGATGTAAAGCAAGCCAATTATGCTCTGGAATGGGTAGTGGAAGAAGTAAGAAAACGCTATGAGAAGTTTAATCGGTCAGGAGTACGCAATATTGAGACTTTTAATTTAAAGATGAAAAAAGAAGAGGAAGAGACTATTCCTTATCTAGTGGTTATCATAGATGAGCTGGCTGATTTGATGATGCTGGCAGGGGCGAAATTAGAAAAAATAATTTGTAGAATAGCTCAATTAGCCAGAGCTACAGGTGTTCATCTTATAGTAGCTACCCAGCGTCCCTCGGTAGATGTAATTACCGGCTTGATTAAGGCTAATTTTCCTTCCCGCCTCTCTTTTGCTGTGCCTTCTCAGATAGATTCCCGTACCATTCTAGACACTACGGGGGCAGAGAAGTTGGTGGGCAATGGTGATATGTTGTATTCTCCGGTAGAGGCCTCCAAGCCTTTCCGTGTGCAGGGGAGTTTTATTTCTCCTTCTGAGGTAAAGAAGGTAGTAGATTTTCTCAAAGAACAGGGAAGGCCTACCTATCTGGAAGAAATAGTCAAAGGAGTCGAAGAAAAAGAAAACGAGGAAGAGATGGCCTCTCACGATAGACTCTATGAGGAGGCAAAAGAGCTGGTACTCAGGAGAGGGATAGCTTCCACTTCTCTTCTGCAGCGTCGCTTATCTATAGGATATAATCGGGCTGCCCGAATTATGGATGAGTTAGAAAGAGAGGGAGTGGTAGGACCAGCAAGAGGTAGTAAGGCTCGCGAGATAATAATAAGAGGAGAGAAATGACTCTTGCTAATAAACTAACATTTTTGCGGATAGGAGCAGTCCCTTTTTTTGTACTTTTTTTATTTGTTTTGGGAGAGAAAGGAAAGGTCATTGCCTTATTGATTTTTATATTTGCTTCTCTATCTGACCTTTTAGATGGATGGCTAGCCCGAAAAAAGAATCAGGTAACCTCGCTGGGGAAAATAGTCGACCCGATTGCCGATAAAATTCTTGTCTATAGTGCTTTTATATCCTTTATTCAGCTTCATCTAGTTCCCTTCTGGATGGTTATAATTATTATGGGTAGAGACCTTTTAATTATGGCTCTAAGGATAGAATTAGCCTCAAAAAACTTCATCCTTTCTGCTAACAGACTAGCTAAACTGAAGACCTTTTTTGAAAATGCGGCTATCTTCTTTGTTTTTTTTATTTTGCTCTGGCAGGGTTTCAAAGATAAAATCGAGGCAGCAGATAGGGTGACCTATCTGTTAATGGGAGCAGCTACTTTGTTGGCTCTCATCTCGGGAATTCAATATTGGATTGGAAGCAGGAGGCATCTTCAATGAAAAAATTGTATATTCTCTTGGGCACAGTAGGAGGAGTAGGATATATTCCTTTCTTACCCGGAACCTTGGGGACCATGGTAGGAGTGGCTATTTATGTGATTTTCAGTAGATTCTTTCCTCAAACAATAAGCTACATCATAATGCTGGCTGTTTTTCTAATAGGAGGAATATGGATTTCGGCAAGATGTGATCAATATTTTGAAGGTGATGATAATTCATCCATCGTTATTGATGAATTAGTAGGATTTTTAATAACTATGTTCCTTATTCCTTTCTCTTTTCGTTTCATTCTATTGGGATTTATTCTGTTCAGAGTTATTGATATAACTAAACCCTTTAAAATAGGGAAAATCGAAAAGATTTCTGGTGGCTGGGGTATAATGGGTGATGATATAGCAGCAGGTGTCCTGGCTAATTTAATCATCCAGGCACTTAGAACAATGCTAGGCTGGTAAATATTAAATAGGGACAGCGACCATTTAAAATTAGTTGTATCAAATAAATAGGGACAGCGACCATTTAAAATTAGTTGTATCAGCAAGGATCGAACCAGAAGAGAAATTAAAATAAATGGTCGCTGTCCCTATTTAAATAGATTTACCAGAGGGCTTCCCTTTATTCCCGGAGTTACTTTTACTCTTACTCCATACACTTTCCAGATGTTTTCCTGATTAATTATTTGTTTAGGGCTGCCCTGAGCAAATATTTTTCCTTCATTTAGTAGAATTAGCTGTGAGGCATAGTGGCTGGCCAGGTTTAAATCGTGGGAGACTAGAATAATAGTTATTCCTTTTTCTCGGTTCAATTTTTCTAGAAGATTAAAAACATCCAGTTGGTGCTTTATATCAAGATGGGCTGCTGGTTCATCCAGAAGGAGAAGGGTGGGTTTTTGAGCCAGACTGCGAGCGATAACGACTCTTTGCTTTTCTCCTTCGCTTAACTCATTTATCCTTCTCTGGCGAAAGGAGATAGTTTCAGTCAATCGCATAGCTTCTTCAGCAATAAGATAATCATTCTTTCCTTCTAGATAAAAGCGAGGAAGATAGGGAATTCTACCTAAAAGTACAAAATCTTCCACAGTAAAGGAAAAATGAAAGACTGAAACCTGAGGAACTACAGCGATATTTTGAGCCAACTTTTTGGCTGGTATTTTCATAATGTCTTTCTTATTATAAAAAACATTTCCTTTTTGAGCAGGCAGAATTTTGGTTATGCTCTTAAGTAGAGTAGTCTTACCTGAACCGTTAGGTCCGATTAGTCCCCAGAACTCTCCTCTTCTTACCAGAAAGTCAATTCCTTTGAGGATATTTTTTCTTTTATATCCGCTGCATAGATTCCTTATCTCCAGCAAAATATCCTTATCTATTCCTACCATCTGAATTCTACCTTTCTTTTTCTGATAATATAGATAAATATTATCCCTCCTATTATTCCCGTGATTACTCCTACCGGAAGCTCTCGGGGAGAGATGATGGTTCTGGCTATTAAATCTGCTCCTACCAGGAAGGATGCTCCCAAAAGAGCAGAGGCGGGAAGAAGGAAACGGTGGTCAGCGTCTACAACTCCTCGTATAAGGTGAGGAATCATCAATCCTACAAAGCCAATTACACCTGAAGCGGAAACAGCTACACCGGTAAGAAGAGAAGCCAGAATAAAAAGGATTTTTTTTGTTCTTTCTACCTCTATTCCTAGATGAGTAGCTTCTTCCTCTCCCAGAACAAGAGCGTTAAGGTCCCTGGCAAAGAGAAAAGAGATGAATATTCCTGCCAGGATGATAAGAGAGACGGTGATAATGAAAGAAAGATTGGTTTCTTGCAAATTACCCATTATCCAGAACATTATTCCGTGAAGTTCTTCACCCTTGGCCAGGCTCATAAGGAGCATAATCAAAGAAGAGGAAAGGAAACTGACTATTACTCCGGTAAGGAGGAGAGTAGGAATGGTAAGCCTTCCTCCACTGCTGGCAATAAAATAGACAAGAATAGCAGCTCCTATAGCTCCGGCAAAGCCAGCCAGGGGAATGATCTGGGTCAATGTTCCACTTAATCCAGCAACTATAACCAGACCAACCGCCGCCGCCGCTCCTCCCGATATACCCAGAGTATATGGTTCGACTAATGGATTGCGAAACATGCCTTGAAGAATGACTCCAGCGCTGGATAAGGCTGCCCCTACTACCATTCCCAGAATTAGACGAGGTATTCTGATTTTAAATAGGATAACGGCTGCAGGTATGTTTTCCAGAGGATAGCTTTTCCAGAAGCACAATTTCTGTGCTAAGAGAGATATGCTTTTGGTGAGAGGAATACGGACCGGCCCTATCGTCAAAGAAAGAAAGGATATCGCGAGCAGCAAAATCATCAGTACAATGAGCCAGCCTATCCAGCGCTTTATTTTATTAGAGGTAATCATTTTCTAATCTGATACATTTTCTCCAAACATCTCAGGATGGATAATCTTAGCCATCTCCTCCAGGGCATTCACTATCCTTGGACCGGTACGAGAGACTATATCTGTGTCTATGGTATGTATTTGGTCATTCTTAAATGCATCTGTCTGGTCAAGAGTAGATTCATTCCTCACAGCCTGTATTAATTCCGACTGATCCTGGCTATAGCCAATTATTATTACTTGAGGATTTTTTTCGATTACTGTTTCCAGATTCATTTGTGGCCAGCCAGCGATATCTCCGGCTATATTAGTTCCGCCAGCTTTTTGGATAAGCTCATCTATGAACGTTCCTGAGCCTGCAGTCCACAAGGGTTTATACCAGACTACATAGAGCACTCTTGGCCTGTTATTTTCAACCAGGCTGCTCGTTTCAGCCAGGACAGCCTCAATTCTCTTTTCCATCTCCTTTGTTAATTTTGCTGCTTCTTTGTCATTGCCGGTTATCTTTCCCACCGTAGTTATAGAGGAGATTATATGGTCAATGTCCTTTGGATCTAAGTACATTATGGCATAGCTGAACTCTTCTAGTTGATTGATTAGTTCTATTGGATTACCATGGGAGGCCAGAATAAGGTCCGGTTCTAATTGGATGATTTTTTCCAGGTTAGGATTATCATAATCACCGATTTTTTCTTTTTCTTTTGTTTGAGAAGGGTAATTACAGACGTTGCTAATGCCCACCACTTTCTCACCTAATCCCAGTGCAAACAGGATTTCTGTGTTAGCTGGCGCCATCGAGATAATCCTTTCTGGTTGCTTGAGGATAGTTACTTCTCTATTAAGGTCATCTGTAATTGTCAAAGGAAATTCATTAGCCAGAGAAACCCAGCTCATTCCAATGAACATAGCAGACAGCAGAATCCCTATCGATATCAATGACGTCCATTTTAATCTTTTTTTCTTCATAATTTTCTCTCCTTTAAGATTTGATCTAAATATTTTCCTCAGTTCTATATATTCAGTTAATTATGCCCATTCCGAGCAAGGCCCCTCGCCTGTCTGCGTGGGGATACGCATAGGCAGGCTTGAGATTGCGAACGGAGTGAAGCAATCTCGATTACACCGCTCGCGATAAACTCCGCAATCTCATAAAAAAATACCTTCTTTGTTAAGCGCAAAGAAAGATTTACTTGAAAACAGACAGGTCTTCTGGCTCAGGGACAACCTACTTCCCCACCTTCCCAGAACAAAAAGTCCCAGTGGTTTTTGGGGTTTCGCTTCCCATCACAGCAGCGCAACTGCCCGGGGTTCTCACCCGATTCCCTTGGTCTGCCTTCTTCCTCTTACCATATTTTCAATTTGGTATTATTATATCATTTTTAAAATTCTAGTCAATAACTCAAAAAGCTTGCCCCCTCCCAGTTTTTGGTTCAGAGATTGGAACTGGAGAGATGATAACCTGCCCTGCCGGGTAAAATTAGGATCTTGAGGTGTAGGCTGA
>WJOQ01000105.1 GCA_009618505.1 Clostridia bacterium
CATGGACGGATTTTTTAATTTTATGCGAAATCTCTCTCCAGGCCAACGACAAGTCACAATGGATAGTATCGCTACCTCAGGACCCGGGAACGTGGAGATCCCCAAAACGGATGACAGACGTATTAAATAAAATTTTGAAAAAGACAAAAAAGTGAGGTAAAAATATGCAAGTAACACTAGACGCAGAATTGCAAGCACAACGCAGAAAAAATTCAGAAGATTTGGCAAAAATCTACGGGGGCAGCCAGAAAGTAGAAGTTGATGAAGCTGGAACGATTGTCGTCTCAGCAGGAAGCTACCCAATCCCTATCCCAACGATAAGAACCAAGGTCAAAGTGAGGTGAATGAAAATGCCTTATCACGTAAGACAAAAACATTTCTGGGAAGGCGGACCGGATAAATTTGTCAAGGAATTTTTTCCGCTCTCTCCCTATGAAAAGAATCTAGGCTTGTCCGAGTCGGGTGAGCTTTCTGACCTGGAATCTCAGAGGTTGCATGACCTGGAACTTGAGGAAAGTTTAGCTGAGACTGCTTCTCAGGCAGCAACGGATAGACAAGAAGAAAGAGGAGAGATAACAGCCGACGAGCTCCGAGAATATCGCAAAGAAGTTTGGCAACGAGGCGGTGATCTCCAGCCGGATGTTATTCAATAAATTTTGGTTTTTGCTTTCTTGGCGTTACCTCTTTCGGCCCCGCTGGTTTTTTCTTGTTTTCCCAGCGGGATACATCTCCTTTAGCTCCCCCTAGTTTTGCTTCTTTTTCAGGGGGATTCAAGTCCAATGACCACTGCCCCTTGCCCCAAAAGAAAAGATAATGGGGTTTGGGGCAGCCTGCAATAATTCCTTGATTTTGAGGAGGACAATAATATGGAAGAAATTGCTACCAGACAGATTAACTTTCGGGAGGAAGTTGACCCTCTTACCGGTTTAGAAGTTGATAAGGTCTGCCCCATAACAGGCACGATAAAAAGCGTTACTATGAGCTGGCCCCCGGGCTGTAATAATTTAGTGGAGGTTGCCTTTGGACACAGTGGACAGAAGGTCTGTCCTTCTACAGAATACATTGCCCTGGATAGTGCTACTCCTACTTTTGACGGGATTGAAGAGCCGGTAGAAAGAGAAGAAAGGCTCTGGGTAGAAATATTAAATGGAGATGATACCTACCCCCATACCATTAGTGTTTTAGTAGTAATTACCGGAAAACTGGGAGGTGAATGATGGGAAGAAGAGAGTTTGTTGTTCCTAGAAAGGGGATAGGAAAGCCTGATTTTTATCAGAAGGCATCTCCTACTCGTTCAATTTTAGGAGAAGACCAACGCAAGTGGTATTGTCTTTATTATGGTGAAATAGATGCCCTTAGCTATGTAACTGTTCCTATCTATACTGGGGTAGCAGGTTGGCACCTTTTCTTGGGGGGAGGAATCCTCTCAGTAAATGCTGATGTAATGGCTTCGGCAACTGTTCTAATTGAAGTGCCGGGATACCCTTATATGGAAGTAATAGATTACTATTGGAAACTCCAGGGAGAGATAGCTTTTCCTGAACCTGCTATCATTATTATTGAGTCTGATGAGAATATGAAGATGAACTTCTGTAATTTAGACGTAGCAAAACACACTTTTAGTATCACTCTTCTGGGAATGGAGGAAAAAGTCTAATGGCTGAGAAAGAGAAGGAATGGAAAGTTACGGTTGTTAAGGGAAGAGGGGTTACAAGTAAGGGTATAAAGGTTAAGCAACAACCAATAGAGAAGCCACCTATAAAACCAAAGGACAAGCTCGACTTAGTTCTTGAAGAAATACAGGACGTTAGCAAGGACCTGAAACGATGCGAGGGAAAGATAGATAAGCTGAAAAAATGAGATTATAAATACTACACAGCCCGGGAAAGTTTTGACTCTCTTCTTGGGGACCCGGGGAAGGTGTGAGATAAAATGTTAGAAGCAAAACAAGCATGGATTGTATATTCTACACCACTTTGGAGACAAGCTGGCAGGAGCGAGGCATGGATAACCCAGAATATTATAGACGAATGGGCTACGAGTCAAGATGATATTGTTCGCAGATATTTAGCGGGAGACTTTGGTGAGTGGCCTGGCTTATCTGTGGAAGCACTTTCTCAACTTTATGACCTACCTGAGGAAGAGATTAGGAAAGGGATAGACTACTTAAATAGAAGCTGGCTACAACGTCTCTATTCTGGCTTTAAGCAATTATTCAGAAATATAGTTTTTCAAGCTAAAATGAAGTTTACAATTTTAGGGAGCGTAAGAAATGCAACTAACTCCGATAGTTGACCACGCCTACCTGCTTAATGTAACTCCAGACCAGCACCACGCTAGAGACCATAAGGCAAGACATCAAAAAGATGGTGCTGATGACTTGGAGAGTTTACTTTGCTTGGCAAATCTTGCTGAGAAGTCTCACCTTAGCCTTACCAATGTAACCGCTTCACAGCATCATACTAAAACTACTTCGGGAGAGATAAGTTTAGCAGGTTTAGCTGAAAAATCTCATAATAGCTTAACCAATGTGACCGCCTCTCAACATCACACAAAAACGGGTTTAGACAATACCCCAGTGAATGGGCAAACTGCTGAAGGAATTACATCAAATTGGGCATATGACCATAACGTAAACGCAAATGCCCATCATGCACAATCGCACACCTTGGCTTCTCACTCAACAAAAGCTCATTCAGAATTGACAGGGGTAACAGCCTCTCAACATCATACTAAATTCACTACAGCCGAGCACGATACTAGCACTAGACATCCAGTATCAGTAATTAAGACTGGTAGTGGTTCTGCAACAGGCTCTGGTGCTGTTAATATTACTATGCACAGAAAGTCTTTTTTTCCTCAATTAACTCAGCAGACTGGGGGTAAGATCTTATTTACTGTTCCACTCAGTAGTGACCCTAATGATTATAGAGGACGGGTGCACATAGACAATGGTTCTGGTTATACTTACTGGGTCAGATGGGATTATCTTTCATCTTCTGGCCCGCCTCAAATTTGGGTTATAACAGACATTTCTGGTAAGATAATATGTTGTTGGGAAGCAGACGACCCTTCTAATCCAGAAAAACCTGATGTATGCCCGATAGAAGCGGTTGGTGAAAACGGTAAAATACGAAAAGATTTACAAACTTTGAAGGTTAAGATACCTAGTAATTACAAAACAATAAAAGACGCTGCAAAACAGGCACGGAAAGGGCTTTCTCAGTATCTTATAGATGAATATGATATAGACCTTAAAACTAAGAAATTAAAGAAGAAAAAATGAACCCTGAAGTTGCCGAAAGACTAGGACTTCTTGTAAGCAGTTATCAGAGCGAGGTGACTAAAATGTTAAATAATGTTCAACGAATTGGTTATATTCCGATAAATGGAGGTAATGGGAATAACTCTCCTGGGGTTTGGGAGTGGTTAGTGACTGCCTGGAACTGGCTTACCGGGTCCGGCTTTTTTGCTCAGGGGACCCGGGGAAGGTGTGAGATAAAATGTTAGAAGCAAAAGAAGCATGGATTGCATATTCTACACCACTTTGGCGACGAGCTGGCAGGAGCGAGGCATGGATAGCTCAAAACATTTTTTATGAATGGGCTACGAATCAAGATGATATTGTTCGCAGGTATTTAGCGGGAGACTTTGGTGAGATAAATGGAAATGGTGAAATAGATCCTGAACTTCTTGAGAGGGCAAAACAAGCATGGATTGTATATTCTACACCACTTTGGCGACGAGCTGGCAGGAGCGAGGCATGGATAGCCCAGAATATTATAGACGAATGGGAGACGAGTAAAGAAGATATTATTCGTAGATATTTA
>WJOQ01000367.1 GCA_009618505.1 Clostridia bacterium
AGAAGACCCCTGGGGTCTACGGAGGCAAGCACAAGCAATAGTGGAGATAATTCTTGATAGAAAGTGGGAGGTCAGTCTGGATTATCTTATTAAACAATCTTTAAAGCTCTATCAAAGAAAAGAAAGGACAGAGCAAGAAAAAATTATCCTCAAGGTCAAAGGATTCTTAGGGACAAGGATGGTTAGAATTCTCAAGGATAAGGGAATCAGGACTGACCAAATTAAGGCTATCTTAAAAGTAGATGATGAAAAGCCAGTAAGAATAATCAAAAGAGGAGAGGCTCTTCTCGAAGCTGCTTCTAGAGAGGAATTTAAAGAAGAGGTCATAGCTATAGTCAGATTACTAAATATACTAAAACAGGCCAAGAGAAGAAACTTAAGAATACCACAAATGCTCAAAGAAGAACTCCTTATAGAAAAAGAGGAAAGAGAGCTATACCAAGAACTAAGAAAGATAAAGGCAAGAGTTGAGAGGTTATTGGAGAAACAAAGGTATCTGGAAGCATACCAAACTCTCTCTACCTTAAAAGAATCTATTCACAACTTCTTCGAAGAAGTCCTGGTTATGAATGAGGACGCTCGCTTGCGAGCAAATCGCCTTTGTCTTTTGAAAAGAACAGGAAAACTATTCAACTCTATAGCTGATTTTACAGAATTACAAGTTAAATAGTTGTTTAAGACCAATAAAGGAATAAGTCGATGGTTCTAGTAGGAGTAAAAGTTCACCCGGAAAAAAGAGTGGTTTATTTCATTTTAGAAGAAACAGATTTAGTGGAAGAAGACTGGTGTACGTTTGAGCTAAAAGAGGGAAAAGGATTAGGAAAAGTAAAATTTATATCTCCAATCAAAGAAAATCCACTATTTTCTGGCGGAAGGGATTTAAAAAAGGCTACTTCTGCAGATATACAAGAATTTGAGCAGCGACAGGAAATAGAAAAAAAAGCTTACCAAGTAGCCCTGGAAAAGATTTCTTTTCGCAAACTTCCCATAAAGCTAATAGTCACCAGGTATCCTGTGGGAAGTAGGCGCATCACCTTTTATTACACAGCCAAACAAAGAGTGGATTTTAGAGTTTTGGTTAAGGACCTGGCCGCTGTTTTTAATCTACGAATTCAGATGCAGCAAGTGGGAGTAAGGGACGAGCCTCAACTCCTCTGCAGTTGTGGGGTTTGCGGAAGAACGGTATGTTGTGCCCTATTCTTAGCTAAAAGAAAAGAAAAGTTGAACTCAGTAAGTCTAGAAGCAGCACGGGTCCAAAATCTATCTCTGGCTTCTTCCAAAATATCAGGTGTGTGCGGAAGACTACGCTGCTGTTTGAATTTTGAATATTCCACCTATTCTGCTTTGAAGAAAAAATTCCCTCAAGTAGGCCAGACAATTAAATGGCAAAATGAGAAGGTAAAGGTAGTGGGCAGAAACCTGTTGAAAGGAACAGTAGTAGTAGAAACGGAAAAAGGCATGAGAAAGCTGTTGCAGAATAAAGATTTAGCCGAAAAGTAATGAAAGCTTTAAGTCTATTCTCGGGGGGACTGGATAGTAGCCTGGCCTCCAAAATTATCCAAAAGCAGGGAATCCAGGTAGAAGGAATATGTTTTATCTCTCCTTTTTTCAATGCGAAAAAAGCAGAAATAGCTGCTCATGAGCTTGGAATACCCCTTCATATTATAGATATAAGCACCGATTTGATTGTTCTTCTACAATCTCCTCTCTATGGTTTTGGGAAGGGAGCTAATCCTTGCATTGATTGCCACATTCTTATGGTGAAAAAGGCTGGCTCTCTTATGGAAAAAATAGGCGCATCCTTCCTTATTAGCGGTGAAATTCTGGGGCAAAGACCGAAATCTCAGAATAGATGGGCACTAGATATAGTAGAAGGGAAATCAGGTTGGAAGGACTATCTGCTTCGTCCCCTCACTGCTAAGAATCTTCCTCCTACTCTACCAGAGAGAGAAGGCTGGGTGAAGAGAGAAGATCTTCTTGGCATTAAAGGGCGCACTCGTCGTGTTCAGTTAGAAATGGCCAGATCATTAGGAATTAAAAGCTTTCCGACTCCAGCGGGAGGGTGCTTACTTACTGACCCTATCTTCTCTAAAAAAATTAAACATTTATTAAAGGGGGGTAAATTAAGTCTTAACGAAATCGAACTACTAAAGCTCGGAAGACATTTTTTGTTAAAAGAAGGGGTGAAGCTGATTGTAGGAAGAAACAAAATAGAGAACACAATGATTCTTCAATTAGCCATAGAAGGCGATACCTGTCTGCAGGCAGTTGATTACCCTGGCCCGATTGGACTTTTAAGAGAAAGGGATGCCGGTGATGAAATTCTCCTCCTGGCAGCCTCCATAACTGCTCGTTATAGTGATGCTCCTCATGCCAGAACAAAAGTGGAATATTTTAGGCTACCTCAAAAAGAGAAACAATACATTGAAGTAATCCCTGTAAAAGATGAGAAACTAGAAACCTTAAGAATCGGTGATAGACAATGAGTCTTTATATTTTTGATTTAGATGGAGTAATCTATATCGAGGAAACCTTGCTATCTGGAGTAAAAGAAACTCTGACCTTTCTCAGACAAAGAGGAGATGAAGTATCTTTCTTGAGTAATAATTCTACTCTTAACAGAGATGGTTTTGTAAAAAAACTTGACCGAATGGGCATTAGAGTTAGTTCTGAAGAGATTTTTTCTTCTTCTTATCTGGCAGCAATCTACCTCAGCAAAAATAAGCATAAGAGAGAAAATAGAGTCTTCCCAATTGGGGAGGCAGGATTGTTCCAAGAACTTAAGAAGGCAGGAATCAATATCACTTCAAGAATAGAAGAAATAGACTATGTGGTAGTAGGAATGGACAGAAAGTTTGATTTTGAAAAACTCCTCTTAGCTCATAGGGCAATCTTGAAGGGAGCTAAATTTGTGGCTACCAATAAAGATGCAACTTATCCTGTTAAAAAAGGAACTGTTCCTGGCGCGGGGGCCATAGTCAAAGCTCTTGAAGCCTCTACACATAAAAAGGCTTTACTCTTAGGGAAACCTGACTCATTTGGACTTAAGATAATTATGAAAAGTAAAGGATATCAACCCAAGGATACCATTTTAGTGGGCGATCGGCTGGAGACAGATATCCTGGCAGGAAAAAAACTGGGAATTACGACCATCTTGGTTCTATCAGGAATTACCAACCAAGAGATGTTGCAAAAAGCTCCACCTTCCCATCTGCCTGATTATGTAATTCACTCCTTGTCCGAGCTTTCTTCATTGAATATAGTTCATTGTTCATAGTTCATTATAAAAAAGGAAGGATTGAGGTGAAGGGGAACGAGCAACTAGCGACGAGCAACGAGTCAATAGCGGATAGAAAAGCTGGTAAATTCTCCTTTATAATCCTCCCACTTAACTTCCACATCTTCTATTATAGCAGCCGGGGGCCCTTTGTAGCACCAACTAATCATCTTCTGGACAGCCTTTTCTTCTCCCTCAAGAACAGCCTCCACCCTACCATCCCATCTATTTCTCACCCAGCCCACTATACCTAACCTGTAAGCCTGGCTGCCAGTCTCAGCTCGAAAAAAGACCCCCTGCACTCTCCCCTTAATCAAAACATGAGCTCTTAGCTTACCCATCTTTAATCCAAGACCCCCTTTCTATAAAATTATCTCAGGACAATTTCTCTGTCGCTGTATATCCGCTTTGGATTGTCTCTCTCCCTTGATTCCTCAAATTGCTTCATGAATATCCTAATACAATTTAGTCAAAAATCAACCGTGCTTGACTCAAAATGATTAAACTATATAATTGAGAAACAGTGGA
>WJOQ01000200.1 GCA_009618505.1 Clostridia bacterium
TATATGAGAGAGTAGCCTCCGGAGCAGAAACTGAGCGCGTTATCTCTGCCTGTGGTAAATCGGACTACCAGGCCCAATTAACCAGGGAACTGGAAGCCATAGGGAACTCTGAAATGTGGCAGGCAGGAAGGGCCGTGCGTGCTCTTCGACCTAAGAAATCGGGGAAAAGAATCTCCGAATCTACTAAGGGTATCGCCGGAAGAGAATTTAACTGACGCCAAATTCGAGGGTTGAAGAGAGGGAATAGGGAAATAGGTCAGCCAGGCAGGGCATCACTTACCTGGCGCGCCGTTGCGAGGAGTCAAGGAGAATTAATCCAACTTAGCTATTAGATCTCGAAGATGGGAATATTCTTTCCTACCTGAATACTCTCTGAATATTTTACGGCCCCGTTTTTTGACTGCCCGTAAGGCAGCAAGAGCTTCTTTCCTTTTTCCTTGCTGTGAGAGTATGCTCGCTTTTTCCAAACCAGACAGGATATCATAGAGGCTATCTCTGCCTTCTTTTATGGCCTGATTAAATACCTTCAGTGCATCGAGTTTCTCTCCCGATCGTGCCAGACAAACCCCGTATTTATGTAGTAGAGGAGTACGAAGTGGCTCTGGGCTTCGCTCCTTCAATAGTTCAAAAAGTTCACGAGCCTCAGCATAATTACCCCCATCACAAGCTATGTTTGCCCGATCTTTCAATAAATATATTGACTCTTCTTCCACAGCCTCATGCTCAATTACTTCTTTCTTTCTCTCCGAAGGAACTTCCATTCTTACCTCCATATCAATAATGTTTTACGTTTATTTCTTTATTAGCTCTGCATTGTCACTCACTTCTTTCCCTGCTACCGCTTTTTCATTCTGTATCTGCTTCTTTCTTGATTAGTATACATTAGACTTAACTCTTATTTTAGTCAAAAAGTAGACCGTGTCAACGAGACATAAGGGAACTTAGTCTTCAGTTGACTGGTAGTTTTCTTTTGTTGTATTCACTCTTGAAGCAGAACTCTGCAAGTGGATTGACAATAGGTGATATTTGATTTAGCCTATCTTCAGAGGGAATGGTTGGCCAGTTTTCGAACAAGTGTGCATAATAGGTCAGGCAGAGGCTGGAAATGGTAAACTGAATTCCTAGTACTATGGTAAACAGAAATCCCATGGTAATGGTAAACAGAAATCCCATATGCGTGGTAAATAGAATTCCCATTTCAAAAGAGCTCCTGTATAGTTTTGAAAAAACTCTACAGGAGAAGAAATGATAAAAGAAAAAATGTATGAAAAAGTTCAACTCTTTAAAAGACAGGGATATTCTATATCAGAGATAAGCTCTGATATGGAAATAGACCCCAAGACCGCAGCCAAGTATTACGCCATGAATGGAAGGCAGTTCAGGGCTTACCGGAAAAAGCACATGTTTCGGGATAAGGTGCTTGAAGAATATGAGAAAGATATCCTCGAAGTCTATAAGATGAATGAATTTCAGAAGATCAATATGAGTGCTGTATATGATTATCTGGAAGAGAAATATGGCACTCTTCTCGGCACAGAACAAACCTTGCGCAACTACATAGATTATCTTATTACAACCGATAAGCTGAGGTTAAATGAGAAGATAAGGCTCTATAGAAAAGTTCCGGAACTTCCCTTTGGAAGGCAGATGCAGCTTGATTTTGGCCAGTATAAATGTAGAAGTGGACTTAAGCTCTATATATTTGCATCTCTACTTTCGGCAAGCCGCTATAAGTACGTCAATTTTCAGGACCATCCCTTCAGGACAAAGGAGGTTATTTCTCATCTGCTTGACTCTTTTGATTATTTTAAAGGAGTACCAAAGGAGATCGTTATTGATCAGGATAACTTAATGGTGGTAAGTGAGAATGCCGGTGACATAATCTACACCGATGATTTTAAGTATTTTATTGAAGAGCAAAAGATAAGAATGTATGTATGCCGGGCGGCAGATCCTGAAACGAAAGGTAAGATTGAAAACCTGATTAAATATGTAAAGCGCAATTTGCTCTCGATAAGGGATTTTAAGAGTTTAGATGGGGCGAATGAAAGTAATTTCAAATGGCTGAAAAGAAGGGCAAACGGGAAGATATCCCAGGCTACAAAAAAGATACCGGCCTACCTGATTGAAGAGGAAAGAAAGCACCTCAGGCCTTTAGGAAACTCCATATTCAGGAAAAACTCTCATTTAGGTAGAGAAAAAAGAATTGCCAGCGAGAAAGCTTATATATCAGTCGACGCATCAAATTATCAGCTGCCTTTAAAATACCAAAATAGAACCGTTGAGATATACCTCACCAACCATAAGCTTTTCGTCTTTGATCTTTACACACAAGAAGAGATTATTGCCTATGAACTTTCTTTTATTCCCGGAAGAATGTTTTCTAAGAGAAAGTGTGGTAGAGAAACGGAGAAAAAAGCAAAGGAACTGAAAGCGCTTGTCTCTGAGATGTTTGAATTAAAGAACTGGAGGTGTTTTACGATAAGGAATTTCAAAACCTTTTCCCGCTATGTCAGAGACCAATGCCTGGAGGCGAAAAGATACTTTCTGGCGAAAGATATCGACCTTGATATTTTAGAACAAGCTTTAAAATATTGCCTAAAGAATGATACACTAAGTTTTTCCAACTTGAATGATACCTATACCTATTTTGAGCGTATCTCTCAAGGCTCACATGTTAGCCTTCCAGAAATAGCAATACTGGACACCCAATACCAGGGTGCGTATGAACCTCTAGAGGTCACCAAAAGGAGTTTGTCGGTGTATAAAGAGCTCATCGACAAAAGTAAAGGAGCACTTAAGGGAGCGCTTATATGAAAGCCTATCAAGAGACTCTGAGCTTTTTAAGCACCCTAAATCTGAAAGGAATAGCAGGTAGTCTTGATGAAATAGTGCATGATGCGGAAATCAGGAGACTCTCCTACATTACCTTTCTCAACACCTTATTCGCGAGCGAGGTATCGTATCGAGTTAAACGCCGGGTGGAAAGAAACATGACAGGGGCTCATTTTCCCATCATCAAGAAAATGTCTGATTTTGAATTTGGCCGAGTTAAGGGAATAGGAAAATCAGAAGCAGTAAATCTTCTTGACTGCGCCTGGATAGATAACAAAGAGAATCTCTTATTCTTTGGTCCTCCTGGCATAGGAAAAACTCATTTAGCTATAGCTTTTGGAGTAGCTGCAGTAGAAAAAGGATATAGTGTTTGTTTTGAGAAAATTGCCAACCTGATAAAGCTTTTGAAGACAGCCGAGATTCAGAGAAAATCGGAATACAGGATCAGGAAAATAATGAAGTCAAGCCTAGTCGTAATCGACGAGATTGGCTATACTCCGATTGAGAGACGAGAGGCTAATCTTTTCTTCAACCTAGTCAGTGAAATGTATGAAAAATTATCCATTATCATTACTTCCAATAAAAGCTTTGAGAACTGGGCTGAGATGATGGGCGACAGTGTCATGACCACGGCTTTATTGGATAGATTACTGCATCATGCCAGGATTTTTAATCTGGATGGAGAATCTTACAGAATAAAAAATCAAAAAAAGGAGGGATGATCATTTCTATTCTTTTAAGAAATGGGAAAACTGTTTACCGGGGAGGTGGGAAAAGTACTTACCAGACTACTGGGAAATTACCTTACCGAAGCACTGGGAAAAGTACTTGACTTTTACAGAGGCCTCCTTGAGCAAAGAGGGGAAAATGCCCTTAGTACCTTGACTTACTTGCTTGGATTATATTGGTAGATATAGATTAAAAAAGTGGCT
>WJOQ01000368.1 GCA_009618505.1 Clostridia bacterium
TAGTTGGAGGGGAAGTGGGAGGGATTACTCAAAAGATTGGAGCCTCAGAGGTGGAATGTAAAGGGAAAAAGATAGTATTTATTGATACTCCCGGCCATGAAGCTTTTACCAATATGCGGGCCCATGGAGCCCAGGTTACCGATATTGCTGTTTTGGTTGTTGCCGGTGATGATGGAGTTATGCCTCAGACAATAGAGGCGATTAATCATGCCAGAGCGGCTAAAGTGCCTATTATGGTGGCTATAAATAAAATAGATAAAGCAGAAACAAAATTGAAAAGAGTCAGGGAGCAGCTAAGCAAATATGATTTAGTGCCAGAAAAATGGGGAGGCGAGACCATATTTGTGGAGGTTTCCGCTTTGAAGGGTCAAGGGTTAGATGAATTCCTGGAAATGATACTCTTAGAGGCAGAGATGCTGGAATTAAAGGCAGAGCCAGAGGGAGATTTCCAGGGGGTAGGTTCCACTTACGGAAGGGTAAGGACTCTTATTAATTGGAAAGGAGAGACAGTTAAGAAAGCAGGGCCATCTATGCCAGTAAGAGTTTTAGGGCTTTCTGATGTGAGTATGCCTGGAGATACCTTCAGAAAGGTAAAGAATGAGAAGGAGGCTCGGCAAATAGCAGAGTCAATCAAAGAAAAAGAACGAGAGAAGGGCTTAATAAAGAGAGATATATTTACTTTAGAGAGCCTGTCCCAGCCGGAAGAAGAACAAAAGACTATGAATATCATTGTCAAAGTAGATACTCAGGGCTCCTTAAGAGCCATTTCAGACACAATAAAGAATTTGGAAGGCGAGGAAGTAAAGATAGACATCCTTCACGCAGGAGTGGGCGAAGTGCAAAGATCCGATATTCTTCTCGCCTCTGCTTCCCAGGCGATAATAATAAACTTTAATACAGTGGCATCCTCAGCCAATAGAGATTTAGCCAAAGAAGAAGGGGTAAACATAAGAAATTATCAGATTATCTATGGAATGATAGATGACATTAAGAAAATGAGAGAAGGTCTCATTGAGCCTCGCTATGAAGAGAAAGAGGTTGGAGAGGCTCAGGTTCGGGAGGTATTTAGCATCCCCAAAGCAGGGAAAATAGCCGGTTCTTATGTTAGCGAGGGGAAAATGACGAGGGGAAGCAAGGTAAAAGTCCTTAGAGGGGAAGAGGTAATAGGAGAGGGGGTTATTGGCAGTCTTAAACGTTTTAGTCGAAATGCTAGTGAGGTTTTGACTGGACTGGAATGTGGAATAAATATAGATGGTTTTAGTAATATAGAAAAGGGCGATTTGATCAAAGCCTATGAAAGTAGAAGAGTTGAATAGATAGCGATGGTGATAGGTGTATTAGAGTTGGACATCCGCTTGTTTTCTCCTAATTCTTTAAAAGACAAACGCAGTATTATAAAAAGGCTAATTAGCCGTGTAAGAAATACTTTTAATGTTTCTGTTTCTGAGATTGGTCATCAGGATTTGTGGCAAAGAGCATTGGTGGGAGTAGCCTTCATAACTACGGAAAGAAGCTTCGCTCAGAGGGTTTTATCTAAGGTTATGAGGTTTGTAGAAAAGGAGAGAGATATTTCTCTCATAGATTCAAAAATGGAAGTTCTCTAGAGATTTTCCCGCCCTGTCACTGCCAGAAGCGAACGACCAGGTAACCTCCAAGACAGATTTACAATGAAAAAGAAAGAAATTTTGGAGAGAATAGATTATACCAGAAATAGACTGGATGGGGTCCTTTTAGTTGACAAACCAGGTGGGCTAAGTTCCCATGATGTAGTGGATAGAGTCAGACAAGTTTTTAAGATAAAAAAAGTAGGACATACAGGAACATTAGACCCAATGGCCACAGGACTTCTCCTCATATGTTTGGGTCGGGCTACAAAATTAGCTTCTTTTCTACAAGTTCTAAATAAGGTTTATGAGGGTAAAATGATTTTCGGAGTTACTACCTCCACTCTGGATAGCGAAGGAGAGATAGTGGAAGAGAAAGATGCTTCTTCTTTGTCGCGGGAAAAAATAGAGGAAATATTTACTCATTTCCAGGGGGAAATAGTCCAGACTCCTCCCATGTTCTCTGCTATTCATCAGGACGGCAAGCGACTGTATGAACTGGCCAGAAGTGGCCAGGAGGTAAAGCGTCCGCCCAGAATAGTTAATGTTTATCAGCTTCAAGCTCTTCGATTCAGCTTTAATTCCCATCCTCAAGTAGAATTCAGAGCCCATTGTTCCAAGGGAACTTATATTAGAAGCCTATGTGCGGATATAGGGGAAGCTTCCGGTTTTGGAGCCTACCAGTTATCTCTTCGTCGCACCAGAATAGGTCCTTTTGATTTGAAGCAGGCCAGGAAACTTGAGGATCTAGATGGGAAAAGCAAAGAAGAAAGAGAAGAAATCCTTCTTTCTTTGAAAGATGCTTTGCCACACCTCCCTCTGGTTACAATAAAGAGGGGAGTGGAAAGGATAGTTAGATGGGGTAGACCCCTTTATTTATCCCACATACACGAGCTACCCTCTAAGCTAGAAAAAGGTGATAGAGTTAAATTGTGTACGCAGGAGGGAAAACTTCTAGCAGTGGGGATAAGCTTACAAAAGGGGACCCACTTCTGCCAGGACAGAGTGGGATTTAAATATCTCAGAGTATTGATCTAAAAATGGAGGTTAGAAGAGGTTTCTCTCAAAGGGAAAAGTATAAGGATGTCATTCTCACGATTGGGTTCTATGACGGAATTCATAAAGGACATCAAGAAATCATCAGGTATGTGACAGACCAGGCAAAGAGAAGGAAAGGGAAGAGCTGTATTATTACTTTTCCTTCTCATCCTTGTGGATTTTTTTCTGGTAGGCCCTTATCTCTCATAACCACCTGGGAAGAAAAAGAAGAGATTTTAGCTCAAACAGGAATAGACTTAGTTGTGCTTCTCGATTTCACTTCCCGACTTGCCTCTCTTTCTCCTCACTCCTTTATCGAAAAAATCAGACAAGTTCTAGAAATACGGGAGATGGTAGTAGGAGAAGATTTTGTTTTTGGCAATAAAAGAGAAGGAGACGTCCGTTGGCTAAGGGAGAACGAGAAGGTTTTTGAATATAAGCTGAAGGTAATTCCTTGTTTGAAAGTAGGACAGGAAAAAGTCAGTAGTTCTTTGATTCGTGACTGGTTAAAAGAAGGAGAAGTAAAAAAAACTACCCTTTGGTTAGGTCGTTATCCCACTATTCTGGGAAAAGTAATTAAAGGTAAAAGGCGAGGGCGAAATTTAGGCTATCCTACGGCCAATTTAGAGCCTTGTCCCCAGAAGCTTTTGCCTGGTCCAGGAGTCTATGCAGGAAAAGTAATGGTAGGAGGAAATTACTATAAAGGGATTGTGAATGTAGGCAGTAAACCCACTTTCAAAGATATGTCTTTTGGGGTAGAAGCACACATACTGAGGTTCCAGGATGATATCTACGGTGAGGAGATTAAGATTGAGCTGGTGGCCAGACTGAGGGAGATAGAGCAATTCTCTTCTTCTCTTGACCTGGCTAAAAGGCTAGAAGAGGATAAAAGAGAAGCGGAGAAAATATTGGAATAGTAAATTAGTTCATGGTTCGTCGACAAGAAATTCAAAGAAAAAGAGTTCGTAGTTCATAGTTCATCGATAAGAAGAACGAGGGGAAAGTATCCTCTCCCCCAGGGGAGAGGGAAAGGGTGAGGGGGAAATATCCCAGATTATGAGCCCAACTTCAGATACAAGAGTGTTCGGAAAGAAAGTCT
>WJOQ01000257.1 GCA_009618505.1 Clostridia bacterium
GCTGGGCAGACAACTTTTTTCCCTCTTCAAAAAAAAGAAGAAGATGATACATTAGCAGAAAAGGAGATGGAGGTTTCCTTTATTCAGAGACCCGATGCTCCTAAATTGGATTCTGAAATTACAAAAGAAAAACATCAGCCCAGCCAAAGACTTAACGAGGCACAAAAAGAGGCGATTGAAAGTCCTTTTGGCCCACTTCTGGTTATAGCCGGCCCAGGAACAGGTAAAACAAGAACTCTTGTTGAGAGGATTATATGGCTCATTAATGAAAAATCTGTTCTCCCCCGCACTATCCTGGCGGTTACCTTTTCAAACCGTGCCGCACGAGAAATGGCAGGGCGCATTGAGGCTGTATTAGCCAGAGAAGGGGTGCAAGAAAGGCCGGAAATTACTACTTTTCATAGATTGGGCCTTAAGATTATCATTGAAAATCATAGTGAATTTGAACTGAAAGAGCAACCTGTGGTTCTCTCTGAAAATGACATGGCGTATCTCTTTTCCCGTACAGCCAAACAGACAAAATGTTCAGGTAACATATCAGATTCTTCTTCTCTGGAAAAGCGTATCATTAGTCTCATTGAAAAAAGCGGCGATCGTATTGCTGTTCCAGAAGATATTTACAGGCAAATAGATGATGTTTTCGGACATTACGCTGAGTATAAACGCAAACATGAACTCATTGATTTCATTGATCTTCTCCTTCTCCCGCTTTCACTTCTGGCCAATAGTCAAAAAATACTTGCCCAATACAGGCAGCAATGGCAGCATATCTTTGTTGATGAATATCAGGATGTGAATGCGCTTCAATATCGCCTGCTGCGGCTTCTGACTCCGGCTGGTAAAGACCTTTTTATCATAGGTGATCCTGACCAGGCTATATATGGATTCAGGGGTGCTGACGTAGGGTACTTTACACGTTTTGAGGATGATTATCCTGATGCTCATATGGTAAGGCTCACCAGAAGTTATCGTTCAACTAATACTATTTTGAAAGCTAGTGGCTATATGATTTCATGCTGTGCGCTGGCAGATAAACAAGAGTTATGGAGTGAAATATCAGGTTCTCCGCGTATAGACATCAGCCAGCTGCCTACTGAAAGCTCTGAGGCAGAGAATGTTTTGAAGACCATAGAAGAACTGATTGGTGGCTCGAGTTATTTTGCTGTTGATACGGGTCGTTCGGGCCAGGGAAATGCCGGCGATATTTCATTTGGGGATATTGCCGTTCTTTACCGTGTCCATTGGGTGGGTGATTCTATTGCCGAGGCACTTGGCCGTTCAGGAATACCGACCCAACGCACTGCACGCACAAGTATTCTAGACAATAAAGGGGTCAAGGCAGCCTTAGCTTGCATTAAATTGATTGGAGAGCCACAAAATATTTTTCATGCTGAAAATCTTTTCTATATTGGGATACCAGGTCTTTCAAAGCATTCTGCTGCAAGGCTTATCAACACACTTCCTTCTGAACTTTCTGGTAATGAAAATATTTTTGATTGGTTAAAAAGATGGGGTAGGCTGCCGCCCACAGAATCTCAGGCTATTACGAATTTTGAAATGAATATACAAAGTGTGGTGGCAGCTCTTGGCTGCAAGGATTTGCCAAAGGCATTAGAACGTGCTGCCCTTGCCATGGACATAGAAGGGGAAGAATTACAACAACCGCACTGGTTACCTCTGATACAAGGAGCTGCTTCCTGCACCAATCTGTCCGAATTCCTTACTATAATTAGCCTGGGTAAAGATGCTGATTTTTACGATCCTCGTGTAGAAGGCGTCACGCTTATGACACTGCATGCATCCAAAGGGCTTGAGTGGAAGGTGGTATTTATTGTGGGCTGTGAGGAAGGACTTATCCCTTATAATGAGTATAATAAAAAAGCCGATTCAAATGAGGAACGTCGTCTTTTCTATGTTGGTATGACACGGGCAAAACAGTCTCTTTTTATATCATATGCAGAAAGTAGAAAGATAAGAGGGAGAAGGGTAAAGCGCTATCCTTCATCATTTCTTGCCGATATACCATCAAATATTAAAAACAGCAAAGCTCCCTTTTCTTGGAAGAAAGCTCGAAAAAAGGTTAATGGACTACAATTAGAGCTTTTTAAATAGTAAATAGATAGTTCCATACTGTCGTGTCATAACTAGCGATGAAAGCTCAACTATAGCAAGGAGGATCAGATGAGTAATATTGGATGGATAGGAACGGGGGTTATGGGAGGGCCAATGGCCGCTCACTTGATTAAAGCAGGCTATCGTTTAACCATTTTTACCAGAACTGCCAGTAAAGCCAAAGAGCTACTTGATGCTGGAGCCAGATGGGTTGGCTCTCCTGAAGAAGCAGTCAAAAATAGGGATTTTGTCTGTATTATGGTGGGTTATCCCCGGGATGTGCGGCAGGTAGTTCTGGGTGAAGGGGGTGTTATAAATACGATTAAGCCAGGTTCTATATTTATTGATTTTACTACCAGTCAGCCCAGTCTGGCTATTGAAATTGCAGAAGCTCTAAAAAAAAGAGAGGTATTTTCTCTGGATGCGCCGGTTTCAGGTGGAGACGTAGGGGCTCGTAATGCCACGCTTTCTATCATGGTTGGTGGAGATAAGGGGGCATTTAACGCTGCAAAGCCTATTCTGAAGAAACTAGGAAAAACCATTATCCTGCAGGGTGGTCCCGGTGCTGGTCAACATACTAAGATGTGTAACCAAATACAGATTGCTGGGACTATGATTGGTATGGTAGAGGCTCTTATTTATGGCACTAAAGCCGGATTAGATATTGAGACTATGCTTAAAGCAATATCTGGTGGAGCTGCCGCCTGTTGGAGCCTCGATAATTTGGCTCCCAGGATTTTAAAAGGTGATATGGAGCCGGGGTTTTTCGTCGAGCACTTTGTTAAAGATATGGGTATTGCTCTAACAGAGGCTCAAAGAATGCATCTGTCCCTTCCGGGACTAGCCCTGGTTCATCAGTTATACCTGTCTGTTCAGGCACTTGGCGCTGGACGTAAAGGGACTCAAGCCCTGTACCTTGCACTTCAACACATGAATGTTATGGATTGAATTTGACTGTTTCAGACCAAAAATCAGCCCAGGTTGACTTTAAAACGAATCTCGTTTGACTTATCTCAAAAATATGCTAGAATATACATGTATGGATATGATGAACTACAGATTGGGAAGGAGCAGTGCGATGTAAAGCTAAAGATTATTCTTTAAAAACTCTAATAATTACAGCGAGTTTCATATAGGATGTAGAATTGGCCCATATCTTTCCTTGGGGACTAAGATTGTTGTTCCTACTTTATCACTTCGCTTCTCGCAATAGCGGGAAAATATCAGGCCAGAACATAAGGCTACCTTCCTTTATAACTGCGAGTTTTTATGGCAGTTCTCTTATTTTCAAGCTCTAGGGTATTTGTTGACAGAGCTCTTTAGCGAGTGCAGATGGGTTGCTTTTTTCGGATAATTTCTGGTATAAACAAGGTGGCGAAGAGGAGGGTAAAACAATCAATTCCCTGAGGGATTGAGCTGAATCCAGGTAAAAGATAAGAAAATAAATAAAATCTGAAGAGAAAAAATGAATAGAAAAGGAGATAGCACAATGAAGAAGATAAAGATAGCTGTGATTGGTGTTGGAAACTGCACAAGCTCTTTAATACAGGGAGTCTATTACTACAAAGGTAAAGATCCCAAAGATGCAATTGGTTTGA
>WJOQ01000340.1 GCA_009618505.1 Clostridia bacterium
AAACGCTGTACTGGGTGCGGAAATTGTGTAGAGGCTTGTCCAAGGAATTTGATTTCGCTACAGGTTTTGGATGGAGAGGTTCACTACCGAGTAGTCTGTTCTTCTTTAGATAGGGGGAAGAAAGCTCGTCTTGTCTGCGAAAGGTCTTGTATAGCCTGCAAGATATGTGTTAAAGTCTGTCCTTTTGACGCCTGTGAAGTGAAAGATAGTTTGGCTGTTATTGATCAGAGAAATTGCCAGAGATGCGGAGTGTGTGCTCAGAGGTGTCCCACCCAGGCGATAAGAGAAACGGAATATTAGCGTATAGCGTAGAGCGTATACAAAAACTTAGACTCTAAAGCGTGTCGAGTATTTTTTGAGATTGTTTTGGCTTTGCCCCACAATGACAAACCGGGAATACTGCTCTTCTCTGTCATTGCGAGCCTGCTGAAGGCAGGCGTGGCAATCTCCTAACTAAACATTTGCCAACGAAAACAAAAAGGGGTGAGGGGAAATTTATGAAAATTGCCATCACTGGTAAGGGTGGAGTGGGAAAGACTACTCTGGTTGCTGGGTTAGCTATCCTCTTTTCCCGGCAGGGGAAAAGAGTTTTTGCTATAGATGCCGACCCTGATGCCAATCTTGCTCTTAGTCTTGGATTTCCTGAGCCTTCTCAAATAAAACCATTAATTGAGATGAAACAGTTGATAGAAGAGAGAACCGGTACTAAGTCAGAAGGTTTAAGTCCTTATTTTAAGCTAAATCCCAGGGTAGATGATATTCCGGAAAAATACTTTGCTCACCATAAAGGAATAAATCTTGCCGTGATGGGAACGGTCAGAGGGGGAGGATTGGGCTGCGCCTGTCCAGAAAACGCCTTTCTCAAGGCTCTATTAGGGCATTTGATTTTAGAGCGAAGGGAAATAGTTATTCTAGATATGGAAGCAGGCATAGAACATCTGGGAAGAGGAACAGCCAGGGGAGTAGACAAAATGATTATTGTGGTAGAGCCTGGAACTCGCAGTATAGAGACAGCTTTTCGCATTAAGCATCTGGCAGAAGATATCGGTGTAAAGAATATAGCAGTGGTGGGAAACAAAATTCGTCATAATTCTGATAAGGAATTTTTAAAAGCTCATATGTCTGATTTTGATTTTCTGGGATTTATTCACTATGATGAGAAGATTTTGGAGGCAGACCTGAGTAATACCTCACCTCTTGAGCTTAACACAGAGCTGATGGAAGAGGTAGGAAAAATCGCCACAAAAATCATGGCGGGTAAACCCTAGCGCTGTTCGTATCTGGTTTCTCCAGAAGAAAAGAGTTTCCTTTATTTTCTTTCAATACGAAATAGGTAATACGATTATGATAAAACAGGATAATCTTGAAGTATCTTTTGGGCGAGCCTTGGAAGAATTGGCTAAAAAAGATATTCAGCGCCAATGCCAGCTGGCAGGAGCAGACTATAAAGTGATTCAGGCGGAGAAGGTCCTAATTAGCCTTTTGCTTATGGAGAGAGACTATCAGATAACCTATCCTGAGGGTGAGGTCATTTGTCGAGATAACCCTGGGCCGGTGGATGTTATGAAAAAGGCTATTCTTTTACGCTATCTGAATAATGCTAAGGAAGCTAGTGGTGGAGAGAAGCTGATAGGGTTTAATGAGCTTCCTTCCGGTAGTTTCTATAATCCTGCTTTTTCTCAGAGTGTGGTTAAGCCATTTATTGATTTCTTTGGGAAAGAGCCACAGAAACTGAGATGGACTGCAAAGAAGCTAGGAGGGACAGAGGTTCCTTTTGGCGATGTGGGGGTGAAGATTCCCTTCTTGCCTAAAGTCAAAATATCTTTTATTATCTGGGAAGGCGATGATGAATTTCCTCCTGATGGAAAGATTCTATTTAATTCACACATAGCTTCTTATCTTTCTACAGAAGGAATAGTCATAGCCAGCGCGATGACATTTAATGAATTAAAAAGCATAATTTTGAAGGAGAATAAAGATGTCTGAAGTTAGGGAGAGGTCGATAGATTTAGCTACCCAGAAGATGCTAAAAAGAGCAAGTGAAGAAGAAATTATGACTGTCTGGGATAGATTCGAGTTAATGGGTTCTGGATGTAAATTTGGCAAAGAGGGTATTTGCTGTAGAATTTGCAGTATGGGCCCCTGTCGTATTACCAAAAAGACCGAACGGGGTGTCTGTGGGGCAAGTGTTGATACTATTGTAGCCAGAAACCTGGCTAGAATGATTGTGGGTGGGGCGGCGGCCCATTCTGACCATGGACGGGATACGGCGCACGCTTTGCTCCTGGCAGCTCAGGGGAAAGCAGGTGCCTATAAAATAAAAGATGAGGAGAAGTTAAGGGCTCTGGCGACCGAGTATGAGATAAAAATAGAGGGAAGAAAAAAGGAAGAAATTGCCGAAGAATTAGCCGAAAAGATATTGGGTGAGTTTGGTCAACAGCACGGGGAGCTGAGGATGCCCTTAAGAGCACCGAAAAAACGGGTCGAGCTATGGAGAAAGCTGGGGATTATGCCGCGTGGTGTGGACCGAGAGATAGTGGAGATGATGCACCGTACCCACATGGGGGTAGGGAATGATTACAAAAACATTCTCCTGCATGGACTGAGAGTTGCCTTGAGTGATGGCTGGGGGGGTTCTATGATTGCTACTGAACTATCCGATATTCTCTTTAAGACACCCGAGCCTATTCGAGGCAGGTCAAATCTAGGGGTTCTAGCGGAAGATGAGGTTAATGTAATTGTTCATGGACATGAGCCTACTCTTTCTGAGGTAGTGGTTGAGGCGAGTCGTGATCCTGAAATTCTCAACTTAATTAAAGAAGATGGGGCTAAAGGTATCAATATTGCGGGTATCTGCTGTACCTCGAATGAAATTCTGATGCGTCATGGCATTCCTGTAGCAGGTAATTTCCTTCAGCAGGAGCTGGCTCTCATAACCGGGGCTGTAGACTTGATGATGGTGGATGTACAGTGTTTAATGCCTGCCTTATCCAATGTAGCTGATTGTTTTCATACCAAACTTATTACCACTTCTCCTAAGTGTAAATTTCCCGGAGTAGAGCATATTGAATTTAAGGAAGAGAAAGCTTATCAAATTGCCAAAGATATTCTGAGGCTAGCCATAGGAAATTATAAAAATAGAAAGAAAGAGAAGGTGGTCATTCCCAGAGAAAGTGAGGACTTAGTAGCCGGGTTTACTGCTGAAAGTGTATTTAGTTTTTTGGGAGGAAAGTACAGGGCTACTTACCGTCCTTTAAATGATGCAATTATTGCCGGAAGGTTAAGAGGAGCAGCCGGCGTAGTGGGTTGTAATAATCCCAATGTAAAGCATAATTATGCCCATATAGAAATGGCTAAAGAGCTGATTAAAAACGATGTCCTGGTGGTGGTAACGGGTTGTTCGGCTATTGCTGATGCTGAAGCAGGTCTTTTGCAGCCAGAGGCGGCTTTTAAATATGCCGGTAAAGGATTGCAGGAAATCTGCGAGGCAGTAGGAATTCCTCCTATTTTGCATGTTGGGTCCTGTGTAGATAATAGCCGCATCTTGATTACTTTAACTAATGTGGTTAATGAAGGAGGGCTGGGTGAGGATATCAGCGATCTACCCGTTGCCGGTGCTGCTCCGGAGTGGATGAGCGAAAAAGCTATTTCTATTGGTTTCTATTTTGTGGCCTCAGGAGTCTTTACCATCTTTGG
>WJOQ01000334.1 GCA_009618505.1 Clostridia bacterium
TATATTTACAGAGCCCTGATATGTATACATTAGCCTTAGGGCTGCAGGTTTTTTTGACCCAATATGGTGGCGACTGGAGTTTGCTTATGGCTGCTTCTACCATAGTTGTCCTCCCAATAATTTTTGTATTCTTTTTTGCGCAAAAGCAATTTATCCAAGGGATTGTTCTAACGGGTCTGAAGGGATAAGTCGAATGTAAAAGAGCTGATTTGTTGATGTCATTTTAGCAACACGAAATACGGTTCTTGATCTATCGACAACTCGGTAAGGACTTTTGAGGGATAAAAAATAGGTACACGGATTAAACTATGGCCCTAAGGACTTTAGCGAGATGTATATTGGTTGTCGGTTGTTATTTTTTAGCTTCACATGGACAGGCGTTTTCCCAGTGTCCAAGCTGTCCTCTCTCCCTACTACCAGAAAAAGCAGAAAAAGAAAAAATATACGTGTTGTACTTTTACCGAAAAACAGATCCGGAGTATACAAAAACTGCACAACTGCTTAAAACAATAACTATTGCTTCCACTCGTTTCGAGGTGGTAATGAAGGATATGTCCAAATCGACGTCTAAGGGACCACGAGCAATGATGAACGCAGTCGGTGGTGTAGAAGAATCAGATATGCGTACTCCCGCTGTATTCGTGGAAAAAGATGTATTTGTTGGATATAATACCATCCGAGAAGGGATGCGGGTCTTTGTCACCAATTTTGCTAACCAACCAGATACCTCTCAAACTTTTGTCGGATGGATTAGAAGATTCCTAGAAAGCTTGAAGCTGTCAAGCATAGTTGCTTTAGGAGGAATGTTAGGATTGATTGTCTCGCTAGCAGGCTTTATAGATGGGATAAATCCCTGTGCGCTGTCGATTTTAATCTTCTTCGTAACAGCTATATCGCCAACATTAAAGGAAAGAAAGGCTATTCTTGTAGGAGGAATGAGTTTTACCGTAGGATGCTTCATAGCTTACTTTATGCTTGGTTTGGGCCTTCTATGGTTCGCCCAGAGTCTAATTTTTAACATATTGGGTAGTTGGTTTTATATTTTTATTGGGATACTGGCTGTATTACTGGGAGGTATGAACCTGATCGATTTCTACAAAGTGAAAACCGGACGAGCTAAGCAAATGAGACTTCAACTACCTTCCCGAGTAAAAAAGGCTGTGCGTGATTTAATCCATAAGGGTACTACCTTTAGACGGATAAACATAGTAGTAGGATTTGCTCTCGGTTTCTTGGTTTCTTTATTTGAGTTCCCCTGTACTGGTCAGGTCTATCTTCCTGTTGTTGCTTTGATAGGTAATCCTTGGACTAGTGTAAAGCCGCTATTTTATCTTACTTTATACAATCTTATGTTCATTTTACCAATGATCCTAGTTATTGTGGTAGCTGCTTTTCTAATATCTTCGAAGAGACTGGTTTCTCTGTTCTCAAGACATCTTGCCAAGATCAAGCTTGCAATGGCATGTTTATTCTTTATTATAGCGACATATATGTTTGGATTACTATAAATTAAATTTCTTTTCTATAAGTTTCTGGGATGTGCAATAAATGATGAAGCAGAAAAGAGCTGAACTTTTCAACAACCGCAATAAATATACGGAGGACTTCTTGCAGGTAGTTGAATTTAGATATCCTAAATGGATTCCTTGTATGGTGAGCATTATGCCAGTTACCTGGATAAAGTACAAGGAAGAGGTGGAAAAGATAGTTCTTAGGCATCCGAAGCTTTTTCCCTATTATGAAAAGGACGATTTTAAGAAGATAAGGCTCAATCGAGCCTACCAAAAGGGCAGATGGAAGGATGTCTGGGGCATCATGTGGGATAATATCGAGAAGGGTTTAGATTCTGCACCGATTGAGAATAAGGCCCCTTTAAGAAATTGGGAAAGTTTAGTAAGTTATCAAGCTCCCGATCCTCTTCTTCTTGATTGGTTTGGAGAGAAAATTGATTGGGAAAAAAGGAAGAGTCAGCTTGAACAGACTAAAAGAGAGGGAAACTTGGCCGCGGGTTCTTTGGTCCATGGATTTATGTATATGTGGCTTTATTATCTTAGGGGATTTACCAATCTTATGATGGATATAGCCACCGGAGAGCCTAAATTAGAACACCTGATTAAAATGGTCTTGGAGTATAATTTAAAGCTGGTCAACAAATGGATAGAGATTGGAGCCGAAATTATCTATTTTGGAGATGACTTAGGGCTTCAGAGATCCTTGCCTATTAGCCCCTCTGATTGGCGAAAGTATCTTAAGAGTTGTTACGCTGAAATGTTTGGTGTTTGTAAGAAGGCAGGAGTATATGTTTACCTTCACTCTGATGGCCGTATCTTGGAGATCATAGATGACCTCATTGAGTGTGGAGTGAGCATCATCAGCCCTCAGGTCAGAGCTAATAGCCTGAAAGGGTTGGAAAAAATTGCCAAGGGAAAGGTCTGCATCCATCTTGACCTTGACCGTCAGCTTTTCCCCTTCGCTACCCCGGATAAGATCAGGGACCATATCCGGGAGGTGGTGGAGACGCTTGGCTCAGAAAAAGGAGGTCTCATGCTTTATGCTGAGTGTGAGCCCGATGTACCTTTAGAAAATATTGAGACAATCTGTCAGGTTCTTGAAGAAATAGGTACAGGACCATCAATGTGAGTTTCAGAATTTCGTGAAAATCGTTAAGCGCAGGTTTATTCCTGAAAGTAGTGAAAAGGAGAAAAAGAAAATGGAAGTCAAAGCCCGGGTTGAACCTTCCGAGGGAAAAGTTGGCGATTCAGTAACGCTAAGAGTTCAATTTGCTCGTATGGAGGGGCAAATAAAATCCGTTTATGCTACAGCCAACCATGAACGCTGGCAACTCCACAAGGACAAAGAAGGCAAATACAGTCTGAATATGCAAATTCCTCCTTTCGTATCTCCAGGAACCTATAATATTAATACTTTTGCTGAAAATGAAAAAAAAGAGAAGATAGTAGAGGTAACTGTCCCTTTCATGGTCAAAGATGAAGAAGTTGAAGAAGAACCAGGGTTCAGCAGGGTGAATCATATTATACAAGAAATGGAGTCAGCTAAGTGTAAGACTCTTCTAAAAGAAAACCCTCTTCTTTTAGAAAAGACTGAGAATTACATATTAAGTATAAGAGTAGCCAAAAGACTGCTTAGCAGTAAGACTTACCAGACCTCTCCTTTCTTAAGGAAGGATCCAGGGGTTAATAAATCACTAATTCCCAAGAGACATATCTCCCGACTAAGAAAAATCCTTTTAGCTGGTATAGAGAAGATAGACCTGAAGAGTCTGATAGGGGGAAATCTAGCCAGGTTTGAAAAATCCATAGAAGCTTCTCTTAATGAATTAGAACCGGTAAGGAAGTTTGCCAAAGAATATACTCTCCACCTCACCGCCAACGCTCACATTGATTTAGCCTGGTTATGGAGATGGAAGGAGACGGTTCAGATCTGCCATGATACATTTAGCTCGGTAGTGGATAAAATGCAAAAATATTCTTTTACTTTCACTCAAAGTCAGGCTCAGACCTATAAGTGGATTGAGGAAAGATACCCCGACCTTTTCCAAAAAATTAAGAAAGCTGTCTTACAAAAAAAGTGGGAAATTGTGGGAGGGATGTGGGCAGAGCCTGATTGCAATCTCATCGATGGAGAATCATGGGTTCGGCAGATTCTCTACGGTAAGAAGTATTTTAAAGAGAA
>WJOQ01000204.1 GCA_009618505.1 Clostridia bacterium
TATGCGGGAGAGTTAGTTCAAAAGGCTCTCAATAAAGGGAAAGATATTATGGTGATGAGCGTAGGAGGGATGTTAGAGTATCTTCACCTTTTTACTGAGGCGAGAGAGAAAAAGTGTAAAATATATTTCCCTTCTGGAGCCATTGCTGGCCTGGATGGGATAAAGGCGGCCAAAGAGGCTTGTCTGGATTCGGTAACTCTGGAAACGAGTAAACCCCCGCAAGGGCTGAAAGGGGCTCCCTATCTTTTAGAAAAGAATATAGATTTAAGAGGGATCAAGGAGAAAGTGGTCGTTTTTGAGGGAAATTGTCAGGAAGCGGTGAAAGCTTTTCCTAAAAACATAAATGTAGCAGCAGTTCTAAGTTTTGCTGGCCTAGGAATGGAAAAGACTAAGGTGAGGATAATAGCGGACCCTTCTTTGAAGCGAAATGTTCATCATATTATAGTCAAGGGAGATTTTGGAAAATTGGAAATTATGGCAGAAAACGTTCCTTCTCCTTCTAATCCTAAGACAAGCTATTTAGCTGTCTTATCGGCTATTGCTACCCTGAGGGGAATAGTTGATTCTGTGAAAATGGGGAGTTAAGATGTTAGATTTAGCTTTGATCAGACCTCTCATTCAAAGTGCTCTAAAGGAGGATATAGGAAGAGGAGATATTACCAGCCAGGCTATCATTTTCCCTTCTTCTTGTGGCAAAGCAGAAATAGTAGCTGAGGAAAAAGGGATTTTAGCAGGGGTTGAGCTGGCTAAAGAAGTCTTTCGATTGATTTCTTGGGAGAAGGTTGAGTTTAGCTATAGCCTGAAAGATAGGGATATTCTAGTTAAGGGAGAACCTGTACTTATTGTTAAAAGCGAGACCTTGAATATCCTCAAAGGAGAACGGACAGCTTTAAATTTCCTTTCCCGTCTTTCTGGAATTGCTACCCTGACTAAAAAATACGTGGATTTAACCCATCCTTTTAAGGTAAAGATACTCGATACCAGAAAAACCACTCCCAATCTTCGCCTTCTGGAAAAGTATGCTGTGAAGATAGGGGGAGGATTTAATCACCGTTTTGCTTTAGATGACGGAATATTGATTAAGGACAATCATATTAAGGCATGTGGGGGGGTTAAAGAAGCGGTAGCCAGAGTCAGGCTAAGCTCATCTCCTTTTAAGAAAATAGAGGTAGAAACAGCTCGCTTATCTCAAGTAGAGGAAGCTCTGGCAGCAAAAGCAGACATAATAATGCTCGACAATATGTCTATTGAAGAAATAAAAAGGGCGGTGAAATTGATTCGAGAGAGCAATAAAGGAACACTAATAGAGGTTTCCGGAGGGGTAAACTTAGAAAGTGTAGTTGAAATTGCCAGAACAAGGGTGGATTTAATCTCAGTGGGCCAACTGACCCATTCGGCCAGAAGCCTGAAAATGAGCCTTAACTTGATGGAAAGCTAGGAGATAAATTTTGCCGAATATAGATTTACATATACATACTATATACTCTGACGGGACTTGTACTCCTGAGGAGGTAGTTTGCCGAGCAGAAAAGCTGAATCTGGTAGCTATTTCTATAACTGATCATGATAGCGTGGCTGGATTAGAAGAGGCTATAGCTACAGGAGAAAAAGTAGGTATAGAGGTAATACCAGGAATAGAGATGAGTACCGATATAGGAGAAGATGAGATTCATCTTCTTGCTTATTATCTAGACTACAAGGATAAGAGTTTTCTATCTAGGCTAAAGGAGTTTCAATCTACCCGAGTAAAGCGCAATAGAGAGTTGCTCAAGAGATTAGAAGAGCTAGGTATGTCCATTAATCATAGAGAGCTGGAAGAAATAGCCCCGAGAGGAGTAATTAGCCGTCTCCATATTGCTCGTCTCATGGTGAGGAAAGGCTATGTTTCTTCTATAGGGGCTGCTTTTGAGGAATGGTTAAATCCGGGTAGGCCTGCTCATGTTAAAAGAATGAAAGTTTCTCCTTCTCAGATTATCCAACTAATCTTGAAAACAAGAGGTGTACCCGTTTTTGCCCATCCTTATCTTTCTGGAAGAGATGATTTAATCCCTGAACTGGTCAAGGCTGGGCTTAGAGGAATAGAGGTCTATCATAGTGCCCATAGTTCTAAAACCAGAGAGCGCTATAAAGAAATAGCCCAGAAATATCAGCTTCTCATTACCGGTGGTTCTGACTGCCATGGAGAAGCTAAAGATAAAACATTAATGGGTAAGGTAAAAGTTCCTGCTTCCCTGCTTAAAGACCTTAAAGCGGCAGCCAAAAAACAGAATATTCTCTCCTTACGCTGAGGTACAGAGTCAATCGCCCAATCTGTCTTTGTGAAGTACTTCGTTCCTTCTTGAGGAAGGGAGAAGTTAGAATGCCTGAAAAATCAGAGGTTTTGGAAAACAACAGCTGAAAAGTTTATGTCAGGACTTACGGCTGCCGGTTGGTGTAAAGTTTACAGACCGATTTTACAGTTTTTGAAAGAGATATATTATTTTAATAATTTCAGTTGGCTATTGCGTAAATTGAGGACAGGTAAGGCAGTTCCGGATTTGGGAGGGATGGAGTGATGCCGGCAAATTCTGAAAAAAATAAACGCGTACTTGGCGTGTTCGTACTTGCTATGATGAATGTTGCTGTGATCGCAAGCCTGCGCGTGCTGCCAATGATGGCAGAAGAAGGTTTTTCTCTTGTCTTTTTCTTTGTTGCGGCTGCGCTCGTTTTTCTTATACCCACAGCGCTTGTGTCGGCTGAACTTGCTACTGGATGGACCAAACAAGGCGGTGTCTACTTGTGGGTTAAGGAAGCTTTCGGGGGACGATGGGGATTCCTGGCGATTTGGCTCCAGTGGATTCAGAACGTGATTTGGTATCCAACCGTACTTTCCTTTGCAGGTGCAACGCTTGCTTACATGATTAATCCTTCCCTGGCGAACAATAAAGTTTACATGTTGGCGGTAATCCTCACGGTTTACTGGGGATCTACTCTGGCAAGTTTCCGAGGTATGCGCACTACGGGTTGGCTTAGCACTGTTGGTGCTCTCGCCGGAACACTTGTGCCGGGAGCGGCAATAATAATACTCGGCCTTATTTGGTTCTTTTCGGGGAATGTTCCCCAAATATCTATGACGGCAAAAGACCTCTTTCCCGACATGACAAGTATCAGGAATATTGTTTTCCTGGCCGGGGTTCTTTTAACCTATGCCGGCATGGAAGTTTCCGCGGTTCATGCTCAGGAAGTCAAAAATCCACAAAAAAATTACCCAAGGGCAATATTTTTGGCGGTGCTGATAATCCTTGTCATTGTTATCCTAGGGTCACTGTCTATTGCGGTGGTCGTTCCGCAACCAAAGATTAGTCTCGTAGCGGGGCTCATGCAAGCCTTTACGATGTTTTTCAATGATTACCATCTTAAATGGATTGTACCCGTTGTGGCTTTCATGATTACGCTCGGTGCCCTGGGGCAGGTGTCGGCGTGGATAGTCGGTCCCAGCAAGGGCCTTTTCGCAACCGCAAAAGAGGGGGACCTTCCACCGTTTTTCCAGCGTGTCAATAAGAACGGCGTTCCCATCAATCTTTTAGCTGTTCAGGGCTGTATTGTCACAATTCTTTCGCTCGTATTTCTTCTCATGCCTGATGTCAGTAGCTCCTACTGGTTATTGTC
>WJOQ01000356.1 GCA_009618505.1 Clostridia bacterium
ACTTATTCCTGAAAAAAAGCTTAAAATCTTTGGCAATTAGGGTTTTAATGGTCCGCCAACTCATCCTGTTAGCCCTCTTCCTGTAATCTGAATGAAAATATCTTCCAAACTCGCTTCTTTGCTGTGAATTGTTACAACTTTCTCTTTATCAAAAAGCATTTGTACATCACTTGCTGTCTTTTCACTGTCCATTAATATTTCTCTGTCTTCAATTTCACCAATTTCTGTTGTTATTTGCGCTTTTATTGAACGTTTACCGTATTTTTGTTTAAGGTTATATGGCGTATCAAAAGCAATTATTTCTCCGTTATTTATGAAGGCAACACGATCAGAAAGTTTATCCGCTTCCAACATATCATGAGTTGTTAAGAATACAGTGGCTCCTCTTTGTCTTTCTTTAAGAATCACATTACGGATATTATCGGCGGATGTTGGGTCCAGGCCCTCAGTTGGTTCATCAAGAAAGAGTATTTTTGGTTTATTAATAAGAGACCTCGCTACCATTAGGCGCTGCTTCATTCCTTTGGAAAAACTTGATACACGGTCTTTTCCTCTGCCCTTAAGGTCTACTGTTATTAGAAGGTCATCTGCGTCAAATTTTTTAACACCGTAGAGGTCTGCAAAAAGCTTTAAATTTTCAATAGCACTCATTTGTTCATACAGGTTTGTTCTTTCAAAGCAGATTCCAATTTGTGCCTGTACTTCACCACTCTTTTTTGTAATATCCAGCCCAAGCACAGTAATTTTCCCCTCTTTAGGATACAGTTGACCAGTGAGCATTTTTATTGTGGTAGATTTCCCGGCACCATTTGGTCCTAAGAATCCAAAAATCTCACCTTCTTTTACAGTAAAAGTAATTCCTTTTACTGCTTGTATATCACCATAGTGACCGTATTTTATATTATCGACCATAATTGAATCTGTACTCATAATATCTCCTTTGCGAAGAAGAACGAACCTAATTCTTTATTCCTGTTATTAGATTGCTTCGCTATCGCTCGCAATAACGGAAAATTGCATCTTTTCAGAACTCTTAGACCTGATCCCTATTCTTTCATCTTGGCATAGCAATGATTTCTCTGATTTTAAGGTCAAAAAAATCAGTAGAATAAGCTGGTTTTACAGCAATAGCTGTATCCGCTCCCTGGTCACTTCCTGCTATAACTATCACTTCTTCTTCTGGAGAGATAAGGTTGGCATCAGCAGCCATTACCGTTATCTCAACAGCTACTTTCATTCCTTGAGAAAAACAATAAAGAGTGTGGGCTATCAGCTCGCTATCAGGTAAACCACCAAACTTCTCCCTTATGGCACTTCCAATATTACCCATAAGGGTATGGGTAGCAGTGAGAAATTTTACTCCTAAATTTTCTGCTTGTCTTACCTTATCCCAATCCGGCTCTCCATAAGTTTTCCATGTTCCAGCATGAAGAGTAACCGCTATAATCTTAACATCGAGCTCTTTGAGCAAATCAACTGCCTTTAGAGCAGTTTCTCCACTACTTGTAGCAAGAACAACCTTTTTAATTTCCAATAACTTTGCTCTTTCTCTAACTGCCTCAAGCGTTGCCTGGGTGTTGCTAGCTCCTGGCTTCTTGAAAAAGATTATTTCCCGTTTAACCATCATCCCCTCCGTTATTTTTTTATCTATTGTCAAAAAAGCGCCATTAAACCCTGACACCTGACCCCATTTGTTTATAGGTAAGAGGCAATAGCTCTACTATTTCCTTCGCTCGCTCAAATTCCGGATTTTTGTGAATTAACCTGGCCTTCTTCTGCCAGATGGTTGCGATGATCCAGGAATCAGCTACTGAAAGAGAACACAGTGGTATGCGGTTAGAACAAACCAAGAGACTCAAGAAGCTTGAGAAGGAGAATGCGCGTGACTCTAACGTAAGAAGTGGTGTAATCAATCAGGGCAGGTCAGTTGCTTTCTACCAAGCTGTTCCTTCTTTTCTGGCCGTAAACATTGTTACTGTATTCTTAGGATCAGGATGCTCCTGTACTAATGTTACAGGAAAATCCATGGTTGGTGGATGCATAGCAGCTATTTTAAATACTGCCCCGTCGCCTGAGAGCATTAACTTCTTAGCTCCCAGTAGCCATTTCATACCGATAGTTATTGCTCCTGAAGGTGCTAGTAGTGTGTATAGCGGTTTATCAGGAGGATCCCAGTCACCTCGTAAGGCCCTAATATAGGTCTCTGGATTGAGATGGGGAAGAATACGAGTTGGAGCGTTTTTAAATTCTTCCGGAGTTATATGGGTCCAATGAGTCATAAGGTCTGGCGCTTCCTCATAAGCCAAATGTCCATGTTCTCCTATACCATCAAAAGAAATATCTACCCCTTCTCCCTGGGTGACTTCAGTGATTTTCTTACCGATGGCATCGGGGTCTTTTGGATCAGGGAACCAGACGTGATCTTTTGGAATATTAACTTTATCGAAGAGTACTTTCTTGGTTGACCCATAAAAGCTCCAGGGATGGGTCTCAGGTATAGCTCTGTTAGTCCAGTCAAGAACCTCATCCATGTTGAAGGTCCAAACATTCTTCCAACTAATCCTCTCTTTAACACTCATTTCAACAACATAAGGATACATTAAAGGAGGGCGAGCATAACTTCCAGCAGGGATAATAAAGGTTGAGGGCTTACCCTTTGCATTATTCTCCTTTATTTTTTCTATCATGGCTTTGGCTAGGGTGCGACTAACATCCTCCCATTTAGGCAGAATCCTAACCTTAACGGGACTCCATTCATCTATTTCATCTAAAGGCATGCTAAGCAACTTCTTCATATCTTCTTTGCTTAGAGTAACGTTACGAATTACTCCTTTGAATCTTGGCATTTCTTCCTCCTTATTTTTCATATAAGTTTTGACAGTACCTAGTTGTGACTTGAAACATGGGTTAAATTTAGGTGAAAGTTCTCATTAAGAGAAAGCAATTACTTAACATCTCTCTCTCTCTTGAGAAAGCTTCTCTCCTCCAGCTAATAGACTATTAACTTTTTCACCTCCCTCCAGCTTTTTTTAGCTCACCGCTTACCAAAGAACCTATGCAGACTTCCTGATGACAAGTTTAGTCTCCAGAATCACAGCCTGGGGTTCTTGTATTTCCCCTTCTATTTTCTTCTTTAATAATTTCATTGCTTCTTTTCCCAGTTCATATTTCGGAATGTGCACAGTGGTGAGGGGTACCTGGAGAAAGCGAGCAAAAGCTACATCATCGTATCCCACTATAGCTATATCCTCAGGAATTTTGAGCTTTGCCTCTTCCAGGGCTTGCATAATCCCCAGAACTACAAAGTCACAATAGGCAAAAACTGCCGTAAATTTAGTCCCGGAGGACAATATCTGCTTCATGATTCTATAGCCATCTTCCATTTTTAAAGCATCTTCCCTGACTAAAGACTTGTCAAAAAGAATAGCATGTTCCTGTAGAGCCCGTTTATACCCTACCAGTCTTTCCTTAGCACTGGAGATATAGTCAGGTCCATTTATGAACAGGATCTTTTTATGGCCCTTCTTAACCAAGTAATCGGTAGCTGAAAAAGCTCCTTTTATCTCATCTGTAATTACATAACCGGTTTCTACAAGGTCGAAGTGTCGGCCCAGCAAAACAAATGGGACCTTCTTTCTTTTTAATTCC
>WJOQ01000010.1 GCA_009618505.1 Clostridia bacterium
GGAGGGGAACTGGCCAAAATTCGATTGGGAAGAGATTTTTGCTTCAACAATAACCTGATTGAAAAACCAATTAAGGCAGGAGCCGCCGGATAGAATCGCTCCCATAAGAATCCATTTTCCAGGAAGAGCGTGAGGAATTGTATGGAGAGCTCTATCGGGTTTGATGATGGGATAGTCAATGCACGTTGTCAAAAGAGCCCCGGTCCCAATACTGGAAGCTATCCTTGCCTTCGTAACAACACCGTTTCCGATGGCCGCCATTACCTGATCTGCCCCTCCGGCAACGACTGGTGTTTTTTCTCTAAGAGAAATCTCTTTGGCTGATTTCTTGGTAACCTCTCCAGTAATCTCCAACGATTCATAGACAGGAGGAAAAAAAGTATAAGGAATATTTAGTTCATCAATAACTTCCCTTGACCATCTCCTCTTAGCAGTATCTAGAAGAAGAGTCCCCCCTGCATCTGTGACATCCGAGGCTGCTATCCCGGTTAGTTTCAAACGGAGATAATCCTTGGGAAGAAGAACTTTATATATCCTCTTCCAAAGAGAAGGTTGGTTTTCCCTGATCCAGAGAAGAGAAGGAGCCATAAAACCACAAGATACAGGAAGGCCAGTAACTCGATGGAGCCTTCCTCCCATTCTCTCCTTGAGCCAATGGACTTGCGAAATACTCCTTTTGTCCATCCAGATAATGGCTTTGCGTAAAGGGATGAGATTTTTGTCTAAAATGACTGCCCCGTGTGTTTGCCCGGAAAGCCCTACCCCCCGAATTTGCTCTAGGTCTATATGAGTCTGGTTAATAACTCTATTTATTGCTCTAACAGTCGCCTTCCACCATTCCTCTGGTTCTTGCTCAGCCCATCCAGGATGAGGAGAATAAGTGCGGTATCCTTGGGAAGAGGCAGCGATAATTTTCCCTTCCACGTTTACCAAAACTATCTTTACGCTGGAGGTGCCCAGATCTATTCCAAGAAGATAATTCATTTTAAAAAAATCCCCCAGAAAAATATAGCGTTTAGCGTATGGCGGATAGCGTATAGTAAAAAAAGCAGAAAGAGATATCGTATTGCGTATATCGTATCTTGTATTGCGCAATAGGCATCACGTATCTTTCATTCCCACTCAATAGTACTGGGAGGTTTGGAGCTAATATCATAGACTACTCTGTTTGCTCCCTTTACTTCATTAATAATCCTATTTGAAATTCTTCCTAAAATCTGGTAAGGAATTCTGGCCCAGTCAGCCGTCATTGCGTCTATACTGGTGACAATTCTCAAAGCAATGGTATGCTCATAGGTACGTTCGTCACCCATAACTCCTACACTTTTTATAGGAAGCAAGACAGCGAATGACTGCCATATCTCTGAAAATCTCTCATAATTTCTCATCTCCTCCATAATCCTTAAATCTGCCTGGCGAAGAATCGCCAGACGTTCTTTAGTAACCTCCCCTATAACCCTTACTGCCAGACCTGGTCCCGGAAAAGGCTGCCTCTTTAATATTGCCTCTGGCAAGCCCAGCTCTCTCCCCAGAACTCTCACCTCGCCTTTACACAAATCTCTTAAAGGTTCAATCAATTTGAAATGCAGCTTTTCAGGCAGTCCTCCTACATTATGATGACTTTTGATAATAGTCGAAGGCCCTCCTCGTGCAGGAATACTCTCAATCACATCTGGATAAAGAGTTCCTTGAGCAAGAAAATCGACCTGGCCAAACTTCTTGGCTTCCTCTTCAAAAACATTGATAAATTCACCGCCAATGAGCTTCCTTTTCTTTTCGGGATCAGTCACTCCGGCTAGCCTCCCCAGGAACCTCTCTTCTGCCTGAACACAGCGAAGATTCAGATGAAAGTGCTCCAGAAAGGTCTTTTTTACTTCTTCTGGCTCACCTTTACGCAGAAGTCCCGTATCAACAAATATACATCCCAATCTGTCTCCAATGGCTTTATTCACCAGAGTAGCTGTTACTGATGAATCAACTCCTCCGCTTAAAGCACAGACTACCTTTCCTCCCTTTACTTTCTTTCTTATCTCATCAACTGAATAGTCAATAAAGGAACTCACTGTCCACTTCTTGTAAAATTTTTTTCCCATTAACAAACCTCCTGGAAGGGCTTTGAAAAAGTCTCTTTTTAGAACAAAATTGCCCTAATGTCGTTGCAAATTTCAGTGAAATTACAACATTTCTTTTCTTAATTCTTCAAGGCACTTCATCGATAAATAGGCCGGGGCAATATCAAACACTGTTTTTGCACCTATTTGGCCTTCTTTGTTCAACCGATATGCAGCCCTCGCATAAGCTAGCAAAACACTACCGGTAAACTCTGGATTGCTGATTAACTCTAATCTAAATTCCATAAGCTGTTTATGGCATTCTCCTGTTTTCCCGACTCTGAGAACAAAACCTCCATGAGGCATTTCAGAGTATCTTTCAGCCATTTCTTTTTCTGAGATGAATGTAACTACTGTCCTGTAATCTGCATAATAGTAGGGCATTCTCTTAATCTCTTGCTCAATTCTTTTCAAATCTGCGTCATCTTCAACAACAACATAGCAATCCCTCCAATGTTTTTCGCTTGTTTTCAACTCAGGGTTTTCTCCAGCTCTAACTCTCCTAACAGCAGTATCAATAGGCATAGTATACTGTCGTGCATCTTTAACTCCTGGAATTCTTCTAATAGCATCAGAATGTCCTTGACTTATTCCTGGCCCCCAAAAAGTGTAACATTTTCCTTGAGGTAATGCTATCTCTTCTATAATTCTCAATAAAGAAAATAAACCAGGGTCCCACCCCGTAGATATTATACTTGTTTTCCCGGCCTTTTTTGCAGCTTCATTCACAGAAGCATAATAGTCAGGAATTTTAGCATGTGTATCATAACTATCTACTGTATTAAATATTGAAGCGAGTTTTGGTCCCTGTTTAGGAAGGTCAGTTGCAGACCCTCCGCATAAAACTGCAACATCAATATCGTTTACATACTTGTCAACTTCAGTAACACACAAAACCTTAGCATTTGATCTTATTTTTAACGTATCTGGTTTTCTTCGAGTAAAAATCACTTTCAATTCCATATCTGGATTTTGTTCTATTGCCAGCTCAACACCTTTACCCACATTACCATAACCAATAATCGCAACTCTTGTCTTCTTCTCCATGCCCGTGCCTTCCATTTTACTAAACTTCATTTTCCTTTCTTTTCTCCTTCTCTTTTCCCCTCACGGGAGACAAAGTCATTCTCCCCTGCACCTTCTTCCTCTATTATATCAAAATAATTAAATAGGGACAGCGACCATTTATTGACTCTTATGAGGTTTCGCGCGGGGTAAATCCTTGTAGGATTAGAAACTTACCTTTATGCCAAGGTTGATGAAATCTATACTCTCTAGCATGCCAAATTCTGTTGCTGCTTCACCAAAAAACAGCGCCCCTCTCAGTGATAAGTCTGTCACCTCATTGATAGCATAGGTATACTGGGGCATCAATGTATAACTGGAGTCCTGCAAATTGACTATCCCTCCTAACCTCAGACTGTGAATTTGATTGATTTCACAGGAGGATTGAACCATCAGGTAGTTGCCAGCTGTTATATCTTCTCCTGCCCCATACTGATTATAGGGACTGAGTAGGGAACCATTCTCATAATA
>WJOQ01000253.1 GCA_009618505.1 Clostridia bacterium
GAGGAGGAGAAGGAAGAGTTTCTCGATCAGCTCATTACCATGGAAATTTTGCTTCAAGAAGCTGAGAGGCAGGGACTGGCAAAAGAAAAAGAGGTTCAGGAACAAATTGCCATAAACAAAGAAAAGAGAAGGGAAATTCTCATTCAGGAACTGGTTGAAAAGGTGACCGGGAACGTGGAAGTATCAATAGAGGAACTGAGGGCTCTCTATGAGGAGGTGAAGGCGGAAATCCCTGAAAAGTCCTTTGAGGAGGTAAAGGCTCAATTAAAGACTTACCTTATCCAACAAAAACAAAACAAAAAGCTGGAGGAAAAGATAGAAGAGATGAGAAGTACAGCGCGGATTACTAAAAATGAAGAGTGGCTCAAGACTCAGCGATTAGCAACAACGGATAATCCACTTGACCAGGCTTTTAAAAAAGGTAGGCCGGTACTGGCTGATTTTGGACGGGGAGTGTGCATACCTTGCAAACAAATGAAACCCATTCTTGAGGAACTGGCCGCTGAATATAAAGGGAAAGCTTCTGTTCTTATCATTGAAATCGACCAATACAGAGCCCTTACCAGGCGTTACAGTATAAGACTCATTCCCACACAAATATTTTTCGATGCTCAGAGAAAAGAAGTCTATCGCCATGAAGGGTTTATGAGTAAAGAGTCTATGAAAGAGAAGTTTGAAGAGATGGGAGTCAAATAGTGCTGGAAAATATATTAGGAAACTTAAATGAAATCATCCAGACAAATCATTGGTTTGCTCCCCTGGCTGCATTCTTAGGAGGAATTTTGACTGCTTCCAATCCCTGCGTGCTGGTTATGATTCCTCTTATGATCGGTTTCACAGCCGGAAATGAGGAAAATAGAGGCATCCTAAGCTCACTTGCTTTCTCTGGTGTTTTCGTAATCGGTCTTTCCATCACTTTCACTCTTCTGGGAATCATTGCTGCTTTAGGGGGAAGTCTTCTTGGCGATGTGGGTGGTTATTGGAAATACATCGTTGCTCTGGTAGCCCTGGTTATGGGAGTGCATTTATTGGGGTTTTTTCAATTTGGCTTTTCCATACCCATAAACACAAAATTCTTGAAAAAAGGAATGCTGGGTTCGTTACTTCTAGGTATGCTCTTTGGAGTCGTTTCTACTCCCTGTGCTGTTCCTATTCTTGTCTTACTTTTGACCTATATTGCTGCCAAAGGCAGCAGTCTATTCTACGGAGGTATTCTCTTGCTTTTTTATGCTCTGGGACATTGTGTGCTCATTCTTGCTGCTGGCGTGTCCATGGGAGCAGCCAAGGTCTTGATAGAATCAAAGGGAGGCAAAAAAGTTAGCTCGATATTAAAAAAAATAGGTGGGGTCTTGATAATACTGGTTGGTCTTTATTTTCTATTTTTATAGAGGAAGAAAAAAATGGCTTCTGAAAAAAAAGTACAAAAGAAAAAGCTTAGTATATTTGAAAAATACCTGACCGGATGGGTAGCTTTGTGTATCATCGTAGGGATCCTTATAGGAAAAGCCTTTCCCTCTTTTTCTATTTGGCTGGATAGGATGAGCATAGCCCAGGTTTCTATTCCTATTGCTGTCTGCCTTTTCTTTATGATGTATCCAATCATGGTTAAGATTGATTTTTCTCAAGTGATAAAAACAGGAAAGACCCCTAAGCCTGTATTTCTAACCTTATTTATCAACTGGGCTATAAAACCTTTTTCTATGTTTATTATTGCCTCTTTTTTTCTAGGAGTTTTATTTCGCCCTCTTATCCCGGGAACGGAGATTATTCGGGGGCAGGAGGTGCCTTTATATCGCTCCTACATCTCAGGAGCCATCCTTCTGGGGATTGCTCCCTGTACAGCAATGGTTCTTATGTGGTCATACCTTGCCCGGGGAAATGATGGGCTTACCTTGATTATGGTGGCTATTAACTCTTTAACTATGCTATTCTTATATGCTCCCTTGGGTAGATTTTTATTGGGGGTTAATAAGATGCCCATCCCCTGGCAGACCATAGTTTTATCTGTTTTAGTCTATGTGGGGCTTCCTCTTTTGGCTGGATACTCTTCTCGCAAGCAGATTATTAAGAAAAAAGGTATAAAGTGGTTCGAAGAGAAATTCGTCCATCAGCTCACCACAGTCTCCATTGTAGCTCTTCTTGCCACCTTAATTATTCTTTTCTCCCTTAAGGGCGAGGTCATCCTGAAGCAGCCCCAAAGCATCGGTCTTATTGCTATACCTCTAGTCATTCAGACCTGCTTCATCTTTACCATAGGTTATATTTTGGCAAAGCTCTTAGGCCTTACTTACCAAAATGCTGCTCCGGCGGCCATGATTGGGGCCTCCAACCATTTCGAAGTAGCAATTGCCACCTCCGCTGTCCTTTTTGGTCTTGCCTCAGGCGCATCTCTAGCTACGGTTGTAGGCGTTTTGGTTGAAGTTCCCATAATGCTTATGCTGGTCAAGATATGCCTTGCAACCAGGAACTGGTTTAAGAGATAAGAAGGATGACTTTTTTACGATTCATTTATCTATGGCCATTAATCGTTATGGAGCAATATGACAGAAGAGTAGATTGCCGAGGAGACTCGTTAGTAGGACCCTGCTTTTGCTATCAATTATTCTAACGCTCTTATTATCTCTCTGGAGAAGGCTGGAATATCTGCAGGGGTTCTGGAGGTAATCAGATTTCCGTCCACAACTACTTCCTCATCAACCCAATTAGCACCAGCGTTCATCATATCGTCCTTTATAGCAGAGAAAGAAGTTGCCCTCTTTCCTTTGAGTACATTTGCTGATACTAAAACCCATCCACCGTGACAGATTGAAGCGATAACCTTGCCCTGCTTAAAGAGTGTTTTTACGAAGTTCAGTGTGGCCTCACATCTTCTGAGCCTATCCGGTGCCCACCCACCGGGCATTATTACGGCATCGAACTCATCTGGATTTACCTTGTCGGCTCTGAGGTCTATTTGGACCGGATAACCGTGTTTGCTCTGCACCACATCCGTACTTTGCGAGGTTCCTATAACTTTGACCTCGGCGCCGGCTTCTTTCATCCTGTAATAGGGGTACCACAGCTCTAAATCCTCGTAATCATCTGCGGCTAAAACTGCAACCTTCTTTCCATTAAGTTGCATAGTTTCTCCTCCTTAGAAAAATGTTCTTTCTCCATAACTAGAGTATTGGAATCCCGAAAATAGGCGAAAGTCTCCTGAAGGCCATTGGATGCCACATTATAGTTACAAAGAAATGCAAGGAACAATATGATAAAGAATGTACCAACATATAGGAAGAAGGTAGCTTTGGTTAAGCAAAAGTTGACCCAATCCAATCACCAACATAATGCGTTATAACTATGACTACCAATGCAATAATCAAGTGTTCTGTAATCACCCGCCAGGGCTTTGCTTTTTGTCCTTTAGCAACATAAAAACTAAAAATGGCTAGCACAGATAACCCCCAAGCCACACTTACAACAACCGCTATGGAAAGCTGAAGCAGTAAAAGGGGAACAATGAATGTCAATGCAATAGCAAGTTTAGAGAAAAAGGTGGAAATTGCTGATTGCCAAATCTCTGTTGCGCTATGCTTATTTTCTGATTCCTCAGAGAAATGAATGCCAAATGCATCTG
>WJOQ01000210.1 GCA_009618505.1 Clostridia bacterium
ATTAAAAGAAGTGCTTTGAATGAGAAACGTCTCTCTTATGCTCTTCGGATAGCTGTTAACGATAAAGGTCTCCGAAAAAAAGCCCGGGAATTAGGTCACTTCATCCGTGGGGAGGATGGGATAGCCACAGCAATTGATATTATCCATCAACATTTAGGGATTAAGAAGTAAATTCTCATACTTGGTAGAGGTGAATATAAATAGGGACAGGTGTACCAAGTCAATAATTCGGTAACTTTTAGCAGAAAATCTATAGGGTCTGAGGAGTTTCTTAACTGGATGGTTGAGGCTTTAGGTATTACTATAGATAGATATCTTAAGGGAAAACCTCGTAAAAGGGAAAGCTAAATCATAGAAAAAATAGGATGTGATTTATGAAATTCATTCTTTCACTCTTAATTGTTGCATTGCTCGCCATTGTTACTCTGACTGAAGGTAATGCGTCAACCTCACAGCAGACCAAGGAATTCAAAGAATTAATGGTGCCAGCAGAGGACGTTACCTTGTATGTCAGAATCGCTGGCGATCCGCAAGCTGAAAATATCTTGTTAGCTGTCCATGGTGGTCCCGGCAATTCAAGTGATTATATGATAAGCCTTGAACAGCTTCAAAGTGAAGAGTTTACTGTGGTAACCTATGATCAGCGTGGAACAGGAAGATCTTCTGAACCATCCGAAGGATACTCACTATTGAAGTACGCTGAAGATCTCGAGGCCGTTAGAAAGGCTTTAGATGCTGAGAAAGTTCATGTTCTGGGTCATAGCTGGGGCGGAATAGTGGCTATGCGCTATGCCACTATTTATTCTCAAAAGATTAAAACGCTCATTCTTATGGGAAGTGGCCCACCAAGCATAGAACCTGTTAAATTGGGCCAAAAAAGACTTGTCCAAAGAATTATCGAGTTACAAGAGAAGGGCATTATTCCAAGAGAACCCCCCTCAGGTGGTGTAGAGATAGTGCAGGCAATTCTTCCTGCATATTTTTCTGATCCCAACTTTGAAATGCCTAAGGAATTAAAAAATATGTCTTTCAATCAGAATGTTTCTGATCATACTTTTTCTGAACTAGGCGAGTGGGATTTCACCGAAGAGGTGAACAAGATAGAACTCCCTGTTCTTATACTGTGGGGTGCAGATGATCCTTTTGGCTTTCCAATGATGGAGGCAACTCGGGATGCCTTCGCTTCTACCACAGTAAATACTGTCGTATTAAATAATTGTGGGCATTACTGGCACGAATGTCCTCAAGAAGCATTCGACCAGATCATCGCATTTCTTGCTCTGCCAGAAAGTAATTAAAAAAGGATAGAAATAAAAATATCTATTTATAAAAAAACAGGTGAAGGTTGTCCCCTGTTTATTTAAAGAACCGTTGTTCCTGCTCAATAATTCGGTAACTTTTTTAAATTTTCATAACCTCTACAAATACGTTTTGTAATTTGAAATAAGAAGAATTGGGACAGTTGGTGATGCCCAGTATTTTAGTAATTTTTCTATTTTAAGGAGGATTTATACATGAAAAAGCAAGAAGCCATTAATCAAGGATTGGAACTGGTGAATAGATCAACAATTGCCATGTTGGGTACTAATGGTGAAGATGGTTTTCCCAATATTAAAGCAATGCTGAAAATGGAAAATGAGGGATTAAAAAGGATTTGGTTCAGCACCAATACCTCATCAAAAAGGGTAGAGCAAATCAAAAAAAATTCCAAGGTATGTGTGTATTTTGTAGATCCAAATGAATTTAAGGGTTTGATGTTAGTTGGAAATATTAAGATATTCCAGGATAAAAGCTCCAGACAACGTCTTTGGAGGGAGGGCTTTGAAAGATACTACCCCTTAGGTGTAGATGACCCCGATTATTCTGTATTATGTTTTACCGGGTTATGGAGTAATTTTTATCATGGTTTATCAAACATAAACTTTGAGATTTAGTTTTTCCAGGTTTAAAACCTACGAAACATATCTGGACCGGTTACTCACTATGGGCTCCTTGGAAAAAAACAGGGGACAACTGTTCTCTGTACCTATAGGCAAAATTGATTACTTGGAGGAATCTATATGTCAGGTATAAAATTAAGTATTATAGGAGCAGGAAGTGCTATTTTTTCTTTAAGATTAGTGGGAGATCTTTGCAAAACAAAAGATTTATCTGGAAGCTCTGTTTCACTTATGGACGTCGATGAAAGGCGTCTAAATTCAGTACATGATTTAGCGAAAAGATACGCTGCTCTATTGGGAATTAACTTAAGGTTTGAAAAAACAACAGACATGAAACGGTCAATTGAAGACGCAGATTTCGTAATCAATACTGCTCTTGTGGGTGGTCATGAACACCTGGATGCCAGTAGAAAAGCAGGAGAAAAGCATGGTTATGTAAGAGGCATAGATAGTCAAGAATTCAATATGATTTCTGATTACCACACCTTAAGTAATTACAATCAACTCAAATATTTTTTAGAGGTAGCTCATAGCATGGAAGAGATATGTCCTAATGCTTGGCTTCTTCAGACAGCCAATCCAGTGTTTGAAGGTGCAACTTTGATATCCAGATATTCTGACATTAAGGTTATAGGTTTTTGCCATGGGCATTATGGCGTTGAAATCGTGGCAAAAAGTTTGGGATTGGATATGAAAGAAGTGAACTGGCAGGTTGCAGGGTTTAACCACAATATATGGCTTACCCGTTTTCTTTGTAAAGACAAGGATGCATATCCGCTTATAGATCAATGGATAGAAGAGGAAGCGAGGAAATGGAAACCCAAAGATCCTTTTGATGACCAAATGAGTCCTGCGGCGATAGATATGTACAAATTTTATGGAAGAATGCCCATAGGAGATAGTATTAGGAATGGGAGCTGGAAATATCATTACAATCTGGAGGCTAAGAAAAAATGGTATGGAGAACCCTGGGGAGGAGTAGATTCTGACTTAGGCTGGGCGTGGTATCAGGAAAATCATTTGAAGGCATCAACAGATAAAAGTTTTAAGTTTGCCTCAGATCAATCTATTGATCTTTTGAAAGAATTTCCTCCTGAAGTTAAGAGCGGAGAACAACATATTCAATTTATCGATGCATTGGTTAATGGAGGTCAGGAAAGATTTGTACTAAATATTCCAAATAAAGGACCAATGATACCGGGTATTCCCGAGGATGTAGTAGTAGAAGTACCGGTAATTGTAGACCAGAAAGGCATTCATCCGGAGGAGATAAACCCTCCGATACCAAAGAGAATAATGAATATGTATCTCGCCCCGAGGGGGTTAAGGATGGAGTGGGCATTGGAAGCATTCGTATCCGGTGACAAAAGGATACTTCAAGAAATACTGATAAGAGATCCCAGGACTAAATCTTTTGAGCAGGCAGAAGCAGTTGTAGAGGAGATACTTGCATTGCCATTTAATAAAGAGATGAAGAAACATTATAAGAATCTTCAAAGAAATTCGAAATGGTTTCGAAAGGGTAATAGATAAAATTATGAACTATAATAATGTAAAAAATATTTTTCTATGAGTGGTAAAAAGTGATAAATAAAAAAATAAACAAAAAGATGCTTCAATTTGGGGCAGGGAATATCGGGAGATCATTTATCGGTCAGTTATTTTCCCGTTC